>CALMDI010000531.1 GCA_937864975.1 uncultured Chloroflexota bacterium
TCGGTAACATCAAGGCGCATCACGAACGGCTCACGTTTGATCCTGCCAATCGGTTCCAGAGCGAAATATGCCTTGATTAACAAAAAGAGGTATCCGGTAATTTCATCATGCTCATCCCGTACCGGTGACATCTTGATGACATAGCCTTTGACCCATTCGTGATGATCGGCGGCATACTGCTCCATATAGGCTTTGGCGGAGACATTCGTGGCGACGATCTCACCCGCAGGGAGTGCGGTTCGGGCTGGCACGACAATCGGCTCACTCGTCATTAGGAGCTCCTGAATACCTGGCTTGATTATAACCGAAAGCGACCTACGAATGAACGTCTCGCGCTGCGCGTGGAGCACCAGCGATCCACTCTACATCCACTATCACGACGAGGAATGGGGCGTTCCCGTGCGCGACGATCACGCCCTGTTTGAGCGCATCACGCTGGAAGGCGCGCAGGCGGGCTTAAGCTGGATCACGATTCTACGCAAGCGCGACACGTATCGGGCGGCGTTTGACGGCTTCGATCCACAGCGCGTCGCCGCCTACGACGAGGCGAAAATTGCCGAATTGATGGCAAATCCCGGCATCGTTCGCAATCGCCTCAAGATTCAATCGACGATCAATAACGCCCGGAAATTCCTGGCGGTACAGGACGAGTTCGGCAGCTTTGCCGATTATCTGTGGCGCTTCGTGGATGGGAAGCCGATCCATAATCACTGGCAATCGTTGGCGGAAATTCCGGCGGAAACCCCCATCTCACGGGCGATGAGCAAAAACCTGCTCAAGCGCGGCTTCACGTTCGTCGGTCCCACCATTTGCTATGCGATGATGCAGGCGTGCGGTCTGGTCAACGATCACACCGTCGACTGCTTCCGCCACGGCGAACTTGCTCGCCGGTCGACGCCCTCGTAACGCTATCCGCTGCACAGCCAGACGCCATTGAACATGTGACGAAAGACGCCTCAAGGCACGAACGCGCCGACGTTGCCTTACACTATTGTGAAAAGCGTATACGCGGCGGGCTGACAAGGACTGCCTGCCAGAGTGTGTCCGAATTGGAGATGAAATGCAGCGGATTCCGATTTATTTGTTTCTGAGCCTTTGTCTGCTGGCAATCAGCATTCAGCCCGCGCAGGGCAAGGCACCTGCCGATGACACCTCGCACGCCAGCGCAGACAGCCTCCTTTCCTGGGTAACGGCGAACTCCAGCGCGGCGGACAGTTCGGCAGCGGCAACCTGGAATTTCGAGCTGGGCGGGCAAATCTTCACGTTCGTTACAACAGAGGAGATGCACAGCGCGGGAATGACCTGGGTGAAGATGCAGCTCACCTATGGAAGCCACACGACCGCCGACGCGCAGAACGTCATCAACCACGGGCGCAACCACGGCTTCAAGGTACTGCGCAGCATCAAAGGGATCAAGAGCCAGCTTGCGTCCAAGCCGACGCAGTATTACCAGAATTTCGCCAGCTTTCTGGCGTCTGTCGCGCAGTTGGGACCGGACGCCATCGAGGTCTGGAACGAGCCGAACATCGACCGGGAGTGGCCCGCGGGACTTATCAGTGGCACGAACTACGCGCAGATGCTCAGCCGAGCCTATCCTGCCATCAAGCCGGCAAACGCCAATGTGATGGTAATCAGCGGAGCGCCCGCCCCCACCGGATTTTTTGGCGGACAGTGCACTCAAAACGGCTGCGACGACAATATTTTCATTCAGCAGATGGCGTCGGCGGGCGCTGCCAGCAATTTCGATTGCACCGGGCTGCACTATAACGAGGGCGTCGTGCCGCCCACGCAGAGCAGCGGTGACCCGCGCGGCAATCCCAATCACTATACCCGCTACTACTCGACCATGGTCAGCACCTATCGCGCCGCCTTTCCGAACAAACCCCTGTGCTTCACAGAGATTGGCTACCTGTCGCCCGAAGGCTTACCGCCGCTCCCGCCCGGCTTTGAGTGGGGCGCGAACACGTCCCTTCAGGAGCAGGCGGACTGGCTGGCTTCAGCAGCGCAGCTATCGCGCGACGGCGGCATTGTGCGCCTGATGGTCGTCTGGAATATGGACGCCACCATCTATGATTCCGACCCAATGGAAGGCTGGTCGATCATCCGTAACAGCAGCTGCCTCGCCTGCACGACGCTTGGCAGAGTCATGTCGCCGCCGCCGCAGCCGAATTTCTATACGACGAATCGCGTGCCGCTGCTGTGGACGGCGGTCAGTTGGGCGACTGCCTACGAGATTGAGATCGACACGCAGTCGAGCTTCGCAAGCCCGCTCACACACGAGACGATCGTGAATGCGCCTGCGCTCGACTACACGACGCCCGCGCTCGCGGACGGTATTTACTTCTGGCGGGTTCGCGCGAGGCGCAGCGATGGCACCTGGGGCAACTGGAGCGAGATCGACAGCTTCCAGGTGGATGTCTGAATTTAAAAGGAGCGGCTCGATCTAAAACGAGCCGCTCCTTTGCTGAAGGCGCTGGTGATTACTTGTCCTTCTTGATGTGCGTGTTGCTTTCATGGGCGTCGACTAAATCGTCCTCCGAGTCCGTGACAGGCTGATAGTTCTCTGGATCCAGCGCCGCTTCGTCGCCCTCGGCAATGTGCTCTGCCTGGGCTTCTTCGAGCAGGTCTCGCTGCCGTTCCTCTGCCAGGTCTTTATCGACCCAGCCATTTCCGGTTAAGGGAAACATGGTCTTCCCTCCTGCGTCTATCTTTCAGATACCTCACTTTACCATAAACTCCACGGGATTACAAATCGCATTAATGCGCTATTCACCGAGGAGCAGCGCCGGGTCGGTATCGACCGTCTCGCAGCCGAAAAGAACGCCGAAATGGGGGATGATGCGCTCCGTGACGGCTGCCTCGTCCTGAGCAGCGCCGAGCAGCGCTTCCATGCTGGTGACTCCTTTATCGCTGATGCCACAGGGCACGATGCCCTCGAATAAGCGGAGGTCGGTGTTCATGTTGAGGGCGAAGCCATGCTTGCTCACGCCGCGGACATTGATCCTGACGCCAATCGCCGCGATCTTCGCTTCTCCCTGAGGTGTATCCACCCAGACCCCGGTGAAGCCGCGGATGGCTCTCGCGGCGATGCCGAAATCGGCAAGCGTGGCAATGAGCACCTGTTCCAGGCGGCGAACATGAGCGACGACATCCGTGCGAAGTCCGTCCTCGCCGCGCGGGAGCTTGACGATTGGATAACCCACAACCTGCCCCGGTCCGTGGTAGGTAATGTCACCGCCGCGGTCGACGCGGTACACCTCGACGCCGAGCCGCTCCCGTTCTGCTTCCGACAGCAGCAGGTGTTCGTCATGACCGGACGTACCGAGGGTATAGGTATGGGGATGTTCGAGCAGAAGGAGCCGATCGGGCGCGAGGTCGTGGCTGCGCGCGTCCACCAGGCGATCTTGCAGCGCCCACGCCTCACCATAGGGAATGCGACCCAATCGGAAGACTTCGCAGACTGTCATAATTACATTGTGGAATTTGCGGGCGGGGCGACGTGTCCGAGGTGCCGGTCGAGAAAGTCGAGCGTTTCACGCCAGGCTGCCTGTCCATAAGGCGTCGCGTCGGGCATTCGACCGGGCGCGAAGAAATCTCGCGCCGCACCGTGGAGAGTGAGTACTCGATGCGGCAGGGCAGCGTTTTCAAGCTCATGCCGTAAGCGCTCGCGCGACTCAATATCAACGTGCGGCTCCTCGCTGCCATAGATCGCCAGAATCGGCGCTTTCGCGTCCTGAAAACGCCCGAAAGAGCGCTGCGGGAAGCCATAGTAGACGATGGCGGCTTCCAGATCGTCGCGCACGATGGCTGCCTGATACGCGAGCGTGCCGCCCATGCCCAAGCCGACAGCGGCAACACGGCGATTGCAGCGATGATGATTTTCCAGCGCCTGAAGCGCCGCATCGACGCGGGGATAGCCGCTCGCGCCGAGCGCCTCGACCAGCCGCATGGCGTCCTGCGCCGTCGCCGCGCGCTCGCCGTCAAACAGGTCGGGGACAATCACATAATAGCCTGCCTGGGCGAACCGGTTGGAAAGCTGGCGCTCGACCTCGGTGATCCCCCACCAGTCGTGCATCAGGACGATGCCGGGAAATAAGCCGCCGACGTCGGGATGCGACCAGAAGGCGGGAATTTGCTGCCCGTCGTCGGTCGCAATGTGAATATGCCCGCTGATGATCGCGTATTCGACGTGATCGGGCTGGTAGACAGGCATCCGCGCTGCCTCCTTCTACTCCTCTGTCAGGCTGATCGCGCACACGTCCTGCATGTAGCCGTCCGGCTCGCCATCGGGTCCGACCGTCTTGACCGTATCTTCCGGGACGACCATCGAGAGCGTGCGGTAGCCTTCGCGATGCGCCCAGTCGCGAATCGCGGAGAGCAACTGGTTCGTCAGCGGCTTGGGCGACCAGCAGTAAACGTCTGCCCCGCGCGGGTCGTAAAGCTGCTGCTTGCAGCACACGAAGGCATCCTGCCCCGCGGCGGATACCTTCAGGCGATGCGCGCGCTGGCTTTGAATTTCAGGCAGCGCCTCCCACGTTCGGTGCCAGACCGTCTCCCACTGCTGGCGGGCGCTGGTCGTGCGTCCAACCGGCATATACCAGCCGTTGATCTGCGCGGGGTCGGGGTTCAGGTGTTCGGTCGCAC
Source organism: uncultured Chloroflexota bacterium (assembly GCA_937864975.1). Lineage (GTDB taxonomy): Bacteria > Chloroflexota > Anaerolineae > Aggregatilineales > Phototrophicaceae > ZC4RG36. Next base: position 4,645 of record CALMDI010000531.1, read on the forward strand.
GGTAGAAAATCTGCCCGGTACGAGCGGGAATGCTCAGACGGCGCTCGCGCGCCAGCGGCGTAAGCGCGAATGGTTCGTTAAGCGTGCCTGCTTCGGTGTTGCCCGCCACACGGCTGACGAGAAGATGCCGCGCCTTGCGCGCTTTCATCCGTTCCAGAAGCGCCTTCAGCAGCGCGTCGTCCAATCCGCGCTCCGCGTATTCAGGATGCACGACCAGATTGGCGAGATGGAAATGCTCCCCGAATGGCAGCGGCTCGTTGCCATAATAGGCTTCGGCATACGCCAGCGTTTGCCCCTTCACCTGCGCCACGAGCGGCAGCCCCGCGCCGGAAAGCAGGCGGCTGAGGTGAATCGCCGCGGTCTCGACGCTCATCCACGGACCCCCGTGCAGCCAGCGCTGGTAAACTGTCAGCGCTTCGTAGGGCACGGTTTCGACACGCCCTCCCGCGTCGAGGCGCTGCCAGACGTCGATGCGCGAGCGGAACAACTCGCTGATGGCATGGGTATCGTCCAGCGTCGCCTGTCGAACGGTGCTATCGACCATAACGGCTTGCTCTTTCGTTTGACTGGTTGCCTTCATTGTATCACTGAGCCAGGCGGCAAGCCCAACCGACGTCTGGCGAAAGGGAAGGTGTCCGTGCTACTATCCACGCCTGTTCATATGCCGTAACAATCGCTTCAAGGAGAACCTCATGCCGACACTGGTGCTCGGCTCGCAGCTTGTGATCGCCCGCCGTCTTGGACCGGGGCATTATACGTGGACGCTTGCCTCGATTCTGGGCGACATGCTGCAACTGGCACAGGAGATGTTTGGCGAACGCGACCGCTCGTACACGATTCTGGGCATCGAATACTGCGGCGACACGCCCCGCGTGTGGTGCCCCGGCAACCGCAAGGATCTTGTCATCCAGCTCAGCCTGCGCTGCATGGACGAGCCGCAGCGGGCGTGCTACCAGCTTGCACACGAGTGCATTCACCTGCTGGGACCTCAGGGCTGCGGCGGGGCAATTGTGCTGGAAGAAGGGCTGGCGACCTACTACGCTCAGTATTATATGGGCGCGCGCATCGGCAACCCGAACTGGCGAAGCACGATGCCGAGCTATACGGAAGCGCAGCAGAAGCTGGAAGCGCTGCTTGCCCTCGACCCGAACGCGATCAAGGTGCTGAGGCAGGAGCAACCGACCATCGGTCTATTCACGCGGGAACTGCTGCTTCGGCATTATCCGACGCTGGACGAGGGACTTGCCGCCGACCTGGTGGCGCCGTTCGTGCGCGAGCCGGAAGCCGCCAAACCCGCGCAGACCGCCTAACGTGATTTGGCAGCGCAAAGGGTACCGAGATCAAGGCGTAACGCAGAGACGCAGAGGACAGAGGCGCAGGCGTTAACCTGAAGTGTCCGGCGGGGTGTGGGCGGCGAGGAAGTCGAGGACGAGGCGGTTGAACCGGTCGGGCTGCTCCATGTTCAGCATGTGCCCGGCGTCGGGGAAGAGCACTTTTTCCGCGCCCGCGATGCCTGTATCGATCTTGTCGGCAATGTCGAGCGTGTCGCTGATATCGAGCGCGCCCGCCAGCACCAGCGCGGGTGTTTTGAGGTCATTCAGGCGCGTGATGGCGAGCGGGTCGAGCATTTTGGCAAGATAGTTCTGCGGCGGGCGCATCATGGCGTCGGTCATCATGGCGCGAACGCGGGCGCGCATTCGTGGATCGACCTCGTCGGAAGTGCGCGTTGGACCGTCTACCCACATTTTCAGCGAGAGATCGACGGTCTCATCCGAATTCATACGCGAAAACGCGATGAACAACTGATGTTGGTATTCCTTGAACGCCGCCGACGCCTGAAAGCCGCCGAGTCCGGGGGACACCAGCACGAGCGCGGACACCTGCTCCGGGTACGACAGCGCGAAGTCAAGACTGATGGACGCGCCCAAGCCCAACCCGACCAGATGCGCGCGCTCGACGTTGAGCGCGCGCAGCAGCCCGTGCAGGTCGCCGTGATGCGAGAAATCGCCCGTTCCCACGCGCGAGCTGCCGCTGCCGCGAATGTCGTAGCGAATGACGTAGTAGTGCTCTCCCAGAGCGGCGAACTGGTCGTCCCACATCTGGTGATCCAGCAACCCGCGATGCACCAATACGAGCGGGTAGCCGCTGCCGGTGGTTTCGTAATAGAGAGCCGCCCCGTTGACCGATGCGCTTCCACGGGTGATGGGGGTGGCGCTGCTGTTGTCCGTCATGGTCACCGCTCCTGCTCTGTCGCCACGGGGACTATATCGCGTTTCGAGGCGTGGGGCGAGGGGAACCCCAGCCCGTGCCCCCCGGATTTCATGGGGGGAATAAAGATGGGGTATGGGCGTGGTTGAGAGGTAGGGTTTGTGAAAAGCGGGGATTCACTTTCCCACACCCTTCAGCCAGTTTCGGAGAATTAAACGCAAAAACAGAGGGCGAGCGCTTCAACTCGCCGTCTCTGTTTTCGTTGAAAGGGGAATGAAGAAGGAAGCTGAGACGCTTACGAGCCGCTGCGGCTGCCCCCACTGCCAGTGCCGCCACTGCTGCCGCCCGTACCGCCGCCGCCCAGGCGGTTCTTCACGTCTTCCGCCTTGTCCTTCAGTTCTTTCTTCGTCGCCGCGGGTTCCTCGCGCACGATCTCGATATTAATCTTCGCGACCAGCGCCGCGATTGCGCCCAGACCCGCCAGCAGCGGGTTTAGCCACAGCACCGCGCCGCCCACCGCGACACCCGCCGTCAGCGGGATTTCCAGCAGGACGCGCCCATCGGGGTTGCGGAGGATCAAACGACGCACGTTGCCCTCTTCAACCAGGCTCCGCACGCGGTCGACCACCTGATTTCCGGCAACCTCAAGCTGCTCATTCAGGTTCTTGTCTTCCACGAACTGACGCACCCGCTCGCCCGCCTGATTCACTTCTTCCGACAGACGCTTGCCGGTCACTTCCAGCGCCTCGTTGATGCGCTCCCCCGGCGTCTGCTCCTCGTGTTTCGGCTGGTTCGACGAACCGCCTGTACTGCTGCTGCCGCTGCCGCTACCACTCTTCTGCTCGCTCATGACCTTGACTCCTTAGGCTGCTCGCCCTCTATGGTTGCGAGGTTCTATTTCTCTGTACGCACTCGCGCACGTCGAAGTTTCTAAATTTCGATCTACATTATATCAAGATTTCTGAACGTCAACTACTGTTTTACCCAGGCTCAAAATTTCTAACACATCTATAATGGGAATGCGGACGACGGAAAGAGGGCGACCAGGCGGCGGGCGGAGGATGAACATGAGAAGTCATTTCGGCAAAGGATTAGCGCTCCTGCTGAGCGCGGCGTGCATCGTCCTGCTGGCGCCTGCGCCGCGGGCGCGCGCCGACTTCGGCGTGAACTGGACGGCGCAGTTCTATAACAACGAGAATCTGAGCAGCGATCCCGTCCTCACACAGTCCGGTATCCCCGGCGTGAACTTCGCCTGGGGAACGGGCAGTCCGGGCGCGGGCGTCAACCCGGACAGCTTCTCCGCGCGGTTTACCTCGACCCAGACATTCGCGGGCGGTACCTATGATTTCGTCGTCACTTCAGACGACGGCGTGCGGGTGTTTATCGACGGCATCAACGTCTGGGATCGCTTCATCCAGCGTCCGTTGACGACCGACCGCTTTACGCAAACCCTGACACCCGGCGCGCACAGCCTGGTGGTGGAATACTTCGAGCATCTCGACCAGGCGACCATGCAGTTCCAGTGGTTCCAGACGGCGCCGCCGGCGGGTGGAGGTAGGCGAAGCGAGCGGAAAGGCCGTCCGGGTGGCCCCCGCGTCCCAGGCCCTCGCCGTGGGTGTCGAACAGCACCACCTCCAGGTCCGCCAGGCCGTGGTGGGCGAGGAGGTCGGCGACGCGCAGCTTGAGCCGCTCGATCAGGTGGCTGGCCGGGACCTGGCCGATGTAGCGGCCGGAGTCCGAATAGCCGAACTGGAGGCACAGCCGCCCGGCCCGCCGCAGGTGCCCGCGCCAATGCCGGCTGCGCAGCGCCTCCTCGATCACGCGCTCGCCCCGCCGCTCCAGCGCCTCGGCGGTCTCGAACAGCGGGGAGATCTCCACGCGGTCCTCCACGCCGCACAGCCGGGCGAGCAGCAGCGCGGCGAGCAGCGTGTAGCCGCTCTCCGTTTCCGCGATCAGGAAGCGCACGGGCTGCGAGGCGTCCACGTGCTTGGCGATCTGCGCCACCGCCATCACAAGGCGCAGCGCGCTCGCCTGCTCGGTCATCAGGCCGCCGAAGTCCACCGCCTCCGCCCGCGCGTCCGCCAGCGCCTCGTCCACCGCCGCGAACAGGGCGCGGCGCTGCGCCGGGGAGGCGGGCGAGCCGGAGAGGTCCGGGAAGCGCAGCCGCGCGGCGTTGTGGATCTGCGCCGCGTTCAGGCGCGTGTGGGTGTGCGCGAGCGAGAGGCCGTGCGCGGAAAGGCCGGCGCGAGCGACGCAGAGCGCGAGCCGCGCCTCGTCGTCCGGCGCCGCCGTCAAGGCCGCGGGCACCATGTCGAGC
>CALMDI010000532.1 GCA_937864975.1 uncultured Chloroflexota bacterium
AATTATGATTGATTCACGAATTTTTGAAATGTTCCGCGAAATTGGCGAGGACTTGTATTCTGCAGATATGATCAGTTCGCATGGTGGTAACCTGAGTATTCGCCTTGGCGACCGCGTCATCATCAAACGACGCGGTGCGCAGTTGGGTAGGCTCAAACCCCATGACCTGATCGAAACGCGTTTGGATAAGAACGACAGCGGTGTGGCATTAGCTTCGACGGAATTGCTGGTGCACCGCACGGTTTATATGAATACTCCGGCATTAGCGATCTGCCATTGTCACCCGCGCACAGCGGTTGCTTTTTCCTTCTCACGCGATGAGTTGGTCCCGATTGACAATGAGGCATCCTATCTGCTCAAGAAGATCCCAGTCGTGACTGAAGAATTTGCATCCGGTACACCGCAAATGGCAAACAAGGTTGCTGAAGCCTTGAAAAACTATAAGATCATCATGTTGCGTGGACACGGCAGCTTCGCCACCGGACAAACTCTGGACGAAGCATTTCACTGGTCGTCCACGCTCGAAGAATCCTGCCAGATGGAACTCGCGGCGAAGCTTATCAATGAACCGTTCATCGAATATCGCGGTATGAGCGGGTCGTACACAAAATTCTAGGCAGATCATTTTTTCATTATCAGTAGGACTTTTATGACAAGCCAATCAAACCAATATCAGTACGTGAATTATCTATGGGACGATCAGGTCGCCGATCAACTCGATCCGGTGGAACGCTTGCGCTATCGCAGCAATATCCTGGGTCGTGATCGCTCGGTCGTCAACATTTACGGTGGGAACACCAGCGCCAAGCTCACCCTGAGAGATCACATGGGGCGCGAAACGCGCGTTCTCGCGGTCAAAGCCTCCGGCTCGGATATCCTGACGATCACCGCGCCGCAGTTTGCGCTGCTTCGCATGGACGATATTGACCCGCTGTTCGAGCGCGAGGCGATGACCGACGAGGAAATGGTCGCCTATCTGGAGCGCACGGTCTTCGAGCCGGGACGCCCGCGCCAGAGCATCGAAACCCTGCTGCACGCCTTTATCCCCGAAGCGCACGTCGATCATACCCATCCCGACGTGATCATCAGCCTCGCCACCGCGCCCGACGCGGAAGCCGCCTCGCGCGCGGTTTACGGCGACCGCATGGCATACGTGCCCTATATCCGCCCCGGCTTTACGCTCAGCAAGTGGATCGGGCAAAAGGTGCGCGAAAACCCCCGCATCGAATGCGTCGTCATGGGCAAGCACGGCTTGGTCACGTGGGGGGCGGACAGCAAAACGACCTACGACATGACGATCCGCATTATTCAGGAAGCGGAAGATTATCTTGCCGAGCAGCAGCGCGGGAAGCGCGTCTTTGGCAATCTCACCGTATCCGGCTTGAGCGACGAGGCGCGTGAGGAAATCCTGCTGCAAGTCCTGCCTGTCGCGCGCGGCGCGGTTTCGCGGCGACGCTCCGCGATCTTGCAGGTCGACTCCAGTCCCGAAGTGCTGGAATACGTCGGCAGCGAGCGCACGGGCGACGTCTGCCAGTTGGGCGCGGCGTGCCCCGATCACCTTGTCCACGTCAAGCGCCAGCCGCTGTTTGTCGATTGGCAGCCCGGCGAAGGCGTCGAGGCGCTAAAGTCGAAGCTCGCGCGCGGCATCGACGCCTACGAGGTGAGCTACCAGCAGTATTTCGACGAGAACATGGAGCCGGGCGACG
>CALMDI010000533.1 GCA_937864975.1 uncultured Chloroflexota bacterium
TTCCAGGTTCTCCCTCCCCGAAATCGGGGAGGGAGACAGAGGGTGGGGTTTCGCGTCAGAACTAGCAATCAAGGTAGTATATAAGCTTTTTACAGTTTCCTCCCACCCCCTGCCCCGCGCGGGGTTCCCGCCTGTGGCGGGAACTTTAGTCTGCCTCCGGCAGACCCCTAATGCGGGATCGGAGCAGAGAGGTTGAATGGTCAGCCTCACCCCCACCCCTGCCCCCGCCCACAAGGAGGGAGGGGAGAAAAGGCTGACCATTCAACCGATGTGTTCCGATAGGGCACTAAGCGCCCATGAAGAGGGAGGGGCGTCCAGAGGACTCCTTTAAAGCCCCTCCCTCCTTGTGGGGAGGGGTTGGGGGTGGGGGACGAAAACCAATACTGAATCCGCGTCCAAAGGAGCGGTGGCTTGAGCTTGAATGTCCTGTTCGTAAGCGCCGAAGTCGATCCCTTTGCGAAGGTCGGCGGGCTTGCGGATGTCGCAGGCTCCCTGCCCAAAGCGCTGCGGCGGCAGGGTGTCGACGCGCGCGTGCTGATGCCCTATTATGGCTTCATCGAGCGGGCGCGCTTTGGCATCGAGCCGCTGTTCAGCTTCGTGCTTACACGCGCGACCGACACCATCGGCGTCGAAGTCTGGACGACCGTTCACGACACGGTGCCCGTGTATTTCGTCCGCGGCTTGCCCTTTTTTGGCGACGAGACGACCGTTTATGGCGCGTGGGAATTCGACTCGCCGCGCTTCATTTTCTTCAATCAGGTCACAATGGCGATTGCCGAGGAGTTTGGCAGGCGGCTCGACTGGTTCCCCGACGTGTTACACGTCAACGACTGGCACACGGGCTTGATCCCGTTCCTGATTGACGAGAACCGCGCCGATCCACGGTGGGCGGCGGCAGGCTCGATGGTCAGCATTCACAACATGGCATATCAGGGCGATAACGTCGGCGCGTGGCTGCTGGGGGCGGGTATCGCGCCGCGCGCGCACCCCGAGCTGGTGTCGCGCAACCTGACGGACAACCTGCTGGCAACCGCGCTCGCCTACAGCGATGTCATCAGCACCGTCAGCCCGCGCTACGCCACCGAAATCCAGTACCCCTCCATGGGCAATGGACTCGACGCCCTGCTGCGAACGCGCGTCGCCGATCTGTACGGCATCCTCAACGGGATTGACGTCGACGTGTGGAACCCGGAAACCGATCCGGCGCTGGTCGCCAACTTCAACAGCGAGACCGTGCAGGAGCGGCGCGTCCTGAACAAGCGCCAGCTTCAGGCGGATTCCCGTCTCGACGTGCGCGACGACGTTCCCCTGATCGGGCTGGTGAGCCGCCTCGTGTGGCAGAAGGGAATCGACCTGGCGGTACCTGCGCTGCGCCGCGTGCTGGTGGATACCGACGTGCAGTTCATCGCGCTTGGCAACGGCGAGCCGGACCTGAACCAGCAGCTTCTGCGCCTGGGACAGGACTTTCACTGGCGCGCGTCGGTGTTTCTAGGCTACAACGCCACGGTAGCGCAGCGCATTTACGCGGGCGCTGATCTTTTCCTGATGCCGAGCCGCTACGAACCCTGCGGCGTCGGGCAGATGCTGGCGATGCGCTACGGCGCGCTGCCGCTGGTGCGCGAAACCGGCGGCTTGGCGGACACGGTTCAAAATTATGACGACGCGGACGCGGACGTCGGCACCGGATTCATGTTCCTGCCGGAAGAGCCGGACGCGATTGTCGCCACGCTGCGCTGGGCGCTGCGAACGTATCGAGACCGGCAGGACGCCTGGCGGCGAATGCAGAAACGCGCGATGGAGACCGATTTTACGTGGGACAAAAGCGCCCGCCAGTATGCAAATTTATATGAGCAGATTCACAGCAAACGGAAGGAACGGAGTCTATGAAAGTTAAAGCCGTGATTCTCGCGGGCGGTGAGGGAACGCGGCTGGCGACGCTGACGGCGAAGCGCGCCAAGCCTGCCGTGCCATTCGCCGGGAAATACCGCATCATCGACTTCACGCTGAGCAACTGCGTCAATTCGGGCATTTTCGACGTGCTGGTGCTGACGCAGTATCGCCCGCACAGCCTCAACGACCACATCGGGCGAGGGCGTCCGTGGGATCTCGACCGCTCGTTTACCGGCGGAGTCCACATCCTCCAGCCCTATAAAGGACGGCTGGACACCGACTGGTACGCCGGAACCGCCGACGCCGTGCGCCAGAACCTGAACTTTGTCCGGCGCGGGCGTCCCGATTACGTGCTCATCCTGTCCGGCGACCACATTTACGAAATGGACTACGACGTTCTGATTCAGTTCCACATCGACAAGGGAGCGGACGCGACAGTCTGCACGATCCGCGTGCCGATGGACGAGGCAAGTCGCTACGGCATTATCGACGTGGACGAGGAGTACTGCGTGCGCGAGTTCCTCGAAAAGCCCGTCAACCCGCCCGGAAACCTCGCCAGCATGGGCGTGTACGTTTTCAGCTATCCAGCGCTGGAACAACTGCTTCGCATTGCCGGAACGGAAACACGCCCGATGACCGACTTCGGGCATCACATTCTGCCGTACATGGTCGAGCAGAATATGAATGTTTTCGCCTACCCCTACGGCGGCTACTGGATCGACGTGGGAACGGTCGAAGCCTTCTGGGAAGCGCACATGGATTTACTCGCCTCGCCGCCGTCGCTTAACCTGAATGACCGGACGTGGATTATTCACACGGTCAGCGAGGAGCGCCCGCCGGTGTACATTCACTCCGGCGCGAGCGTGCGTAACAGCCTCGTGACCGATGGCTCGGTGATCGGCGAAGGAGCGATTGTCGAACGCTCCGTGTTATCGCCCGGCGTCTATATCGGACCGAACGCCGTGGTACGCGAGTCGATTATTCTGACCGACGCCTACATCGAGGCTGGCGCGGTGGTCGAGCGCTGCATTCTGGACAAAATCGTGGTCATCGGGCACAACGCGCACGTCGGCGCGATTCAGGACGTGGGCGAGCTTGGTATTACCTGTGTCGGCAAGAATACGCACGTTCCCGCGGGGTACACGATCGGTCACAGCGCCGTTCTCGGCACCGATTTGCGCGCCGAGGACTTTGAGCCGTTTAAGGACAAGGTCGTGCCGAACGGGATGAAGGTCGGGTATCGAATGAAGAAATAGCGCCCGGCACCGCTGGCGTTTCGGAAAATAAAAACCGGCTTCTTTTTCGGAGCCGGTCTTCGTTTGAACCGCTAGGAGTGATCGCCGTTCGAGTGACAGGACACCACTGAGTTGTCGCCGCTGAAGGGATTCGGAACGTATTTATCCGCTTCCCAATCGTTGTGCCATTCGGAGCCGTTCACCAGATAGCGGAACTGGTAATCCTGATTTCTGGAAAGCTCAAGCGTGGTCGTGAAGCTGCCGTCCTTGTTCCGCTTCATGGGCGTTGCCGACTCGTTCCAGTCGTTGAAATCGCCAACCAGGTAAACACTTTCCCCCTGCACCTGCGCGGGCAGCGAGAACGTTACCTTGCAAACTGGCTTCGATTTCATAAACTGCTTTTTCAACATCGGATATGACCCCTCCGTGAATACATCTGTTAATATGAATTGTAGCAATATACAGCCGCTTGCTCAAGTGTCCATACGGCTACTCTTGGCGTTTTAGGATGAGTGTTTGCTAAGACGTGGCAAAGGTCACGCTTGGCGCGTCGTCTGGAAACACGTTATGCTTGCCACATCACGATTTATTGCGAATGCTTACTCCTAAAACCGACTCTGAGCAGGAGCCATTCACCTATGGTGAAGCCTGTCGCGACCATTAGCGTTGTCCCGAACCTCCCCGAACCCCTCGCGCGACTGCGCGAGCTTGCGTATAACCTCCACTTTGCCTGGGATCACGAAACCGTCACCCTGTTTCGCCGCCTGAACCGCGATCTCTGGGAAAGCACCGGACACAACCCGGTCCTGATGCTCGGCAAAATCAGCCAGGAGCAGTTGAACGAGGCGGTGGAAGACCCGTCGTTTATGGCGCATCTGAAGCGGGTGACTGACAGCTTCGACGCCTACGTGGCGGCGCGGGAGACGTGGTATCAGCGCACCTACGGCACGGTACAGAAACCGGTCATCGCCTACTTCTCGATGGAATTCGGCTTGACCGAATGCTTTCAGAATTATTCCGGCGGTCTCGGCGTCCTCAGCGGCGACCATCTGAAAAGCGCCAGCGACCTCGGCTTGCCGCTGGTCGGCGTCGGCTTGCTGTATCAGGAAGGGTATTTTCACCAGTACCTGAACGCCGACGGCTATCAGCAGGAAACCTACCCGATCAATGACTACGCGAATTTGCCGATCACGCTTCAGCGCGACGACAAGGGCAACCCGATCAAAGTCAGCGTTCCCCTGCCGGGACGCGACCTGCACGCGCTGGTCTGGAAAGTCCAGGTCGGGCGCATTCCTCTGTATTTGCTCGACTCGAATATCGACGCGAATCCGTCGCCCGAAGACCGCAACCTGACCGACCGGCTGTACGGCGGCGACCGCCGCACGCGCATTCGCCAGGAAATGTTAATGGGGATTGGCGGCATCCGCGCGCTCGATGCGCTCGGCTTGCGCCCCACGGTCTGCCATATGAACGAGGGTCACTCGGCATTCATGGCGCTGGAGCGCATCCGCCAGTTGATGGACGATTACGACCGCACCTTTGTCGAGGCGAAAGAGATTGCCGCCGCCGGGAACGTGTTCACGACGCATACACCGGTGCCCGCCGGCTTGGAACGCTTCGGATTCGACCTGATCGACGAGCACTTCACCGACTATTACAAAAGCCTCGGCTTGACCCGCGACCAGTTTCTCGACCTCGGACGCGAGCACATGGGCGACTATGACCTGTTCTCGATGGCGGTGCTGGCGCTGCGGCTGTCGTCCGGCGCAAACGCGGTCGCCAGGCTGCACGGCGCGGTCTCGCGCAAGATGTGGCATTGGGTCTATCCCGGCGTGCCGCAGAACGAAGTGCCGATTGGCTCGGTGACGAACGGGATTCACGTGCAGACCTGGATCAGCTACGAGATGGGAACCCTGCTCGACCGCTACCTGCATCCAGGCTGGCGCGACAACAGCTCCGACCCGGACGTCTGGCGCGACATCGACAACGTGCCCGACTCCGAACTGTGGCGCACGCACGAGCGCCGCCGCGAGCGGATGGTCGCTTTCGCGCGGCGACGGCTGAAGGCGCAGCTTCAGCATCGCGGGGCGGTGCAGAGCGAAATCGCCAGCGCCGACGAAGTTTTGAATCCAGACGCGCTGACGATTGGCTTCGCGCGCCGCTTTGCGACCTA
>CALMDI010000534.1 GCA_937864975.1 uncultured Chloroflexota bacterium
GGACGAACTGCGCAAAGCTGGGGCCAAGCTCGGGCGACACACCGGCATAGTCGAGCACCAGGCCGTTATAGCCGCCCGAAACGACAAATGACAAAAGGGTCTGCAAGTGGCTGGCGCGCGTCTCTTCGGATTTGAGCAGCGCCGCCAGCAGCGCCGGGTCGGGGGCAGCGCCGGCCTGGGTGCGCACCACCGGGTAAACGGCGTAGGCCTGGTCGAGCGCCACGCCGGGGAGCTGGCCGGTGAGGGTGCCGTCGGCCTGCGCCAGCACCCCGCCCAGCAGCACGGCATTGGCCGCCTCGGCCGCACCCGGGCTCAGCGATTGGCCCGGCTCCAAAACGGTGTAGGCCAGCGGCGGCCCGCCCACCGCCTGAAAGAGGCCCACGGCCTGCGGCAGGCTGCTCACCACCGCCACCAGTTGGCCGCCGCGCGCCTGCGCCGGGAGAAACTCCCAGGCCGTGCCGTTCCAGCTATACAGGTCGAGCACCTGCCGGAGCGTGACGTTAAGCGAGCGGAAGCCGCCGCCTACGGGGGTCGTGAGGGGACCCTTGATGCCGATGAGGAATTCGCGCATCGCGTCGAACGTTTCTTCGGGCATGTAATCGCCGTTGTAGACCTGCGCCGCCTTCTCGCCCGCGTAAATTTCCATCCACGCGATTTTGCGATTGCCGTTGTAGGCGATATCGACCGCCGCGTCCCAGATGCGCTTGCTGGCAGTCATGATGTCGGGTCCGATGCCGTCGCCTTCGATGAAACCGATAATGGGGTTGTTGGGAACGTTGAGCTTGCCGTTGGTGGCGGTGATTTTCTCGCCGCTGGACGGCACGATGATCTTGTCGTAAGGCATGAGAATCCGTCTCCTGATCGGGTCGCGCGTATTTCAGAATTGGGTTGTCTGCGAGTGGCGCGATTATAACCGCACTTTATCAAACAATGCTAAACTGAAACAGCGTCGCCGCAGGAGACCCGCGGGTATGTTCAACTCGGCAATTCTTGAAGTCGTCGTCGGCTTGATTTTTGTCTTCAGCCTGCTGGCGATCATCGTCACGCAGATCAATACCGTGATCGTCAACATCCTGAACCTGCGGGCGCGGCATCTGAAAGGGGCAATGCAGGCGCTCATTACCGACCCCGACACGCAGGCAAAGCTGCTGACGCACCCGCTGATCCGTCTCGTAGACCGACGTGTCAATCCCAACATCGAGCTTTCGGCGCAGGTCGCGGAAGCCGTGGTCGAAAGCGACACGTCGGACGTGGCATGGATTCAGCCCTCGGTATTTGCGGACGTGATGATCGAGCTGATTACCGCGCAGGCATCCGACGAGCATCGCGAGCTGTTCGCGCCGCTGCTGCGCGTGGGCGACACCGTGCTGGACAACGCGGAAAAGGTCGGGCTGCACGCGCTGGTGAGGAAGCTGCAAAATTCCGGCGGCGAGATTACCGAGCTGCATACGTTTATCCTCACGCTGCCCGACCCGGCGGATCGACAGGCGATGTTAACCGCGCTGGCGCAGGTGGAAGTGACCATGCGCCAGTATCGCACGTCGTCCGGCGATTTGATCGCCCTGCTGCGCGGTGTGAATGACCTGCAAACCGAGTCGTTCCGGCGCGCGCTCGACACGCTGCTTGGCGCGGCGCGCACGATTGAGGACGCGAAACTGCGCCTATCTCGCTGGTTCGACATGAGCATGGAGCACGTGACGGACACCTACCGCCGACGAATCCAGATTATCTCGCTCGGCGTAGGGCTGCTGCTGGCAGTGCTTCTCAACGTGGATACGCTGCAAATGGCTCAGGCGCTCTGGAACGACCCGGCGCTGCGCGATACCGTGGTGCTCGCGGCTCAAAGCTCGATCAACACGGGCAATTTGCAGGCGCAGGTCAACGAAGCGACCGCGGCGCTGGCACAGGCGCAAGCCGGGGACGGAACCTCGACGCTCGATTTAGGCACGAGCGACCTCATACTTGAAACGACGCCGGAACCGGGCGATACCCCTGGTGTGGACACGCGCGAAGGCATCCTTGAACTCGGCGAGTCGGCAGCGCGGACGATTATCTCGATTGAAAATCTGCTTAACTTTCGCCTGCCAATTGGCTGGTATTTCGAGCCAATCGCCGCCGAGGACGCTGAGGTTTTGCCGATCCTCGACCCGCGAAGTGACGCGCGCAACTTCTGGAATTACCTGCCCGGCAACAATCCGGCGGACTGGTTTGGGCTGTGGCTGCGTAAGATTATCGGGCTGGCGCTGACGACGATTGCCGTGTCGCAGGGTGCGCCGTTCTGGTTCGACCTGATGAACCGGATCGCGCGCGGGAGCCAGTCTGCCTAGCGCTTCCTAAAAGCGGCACGTTTTCGCCTGCTCGCTAATCCTCCTCTACGACTGCCAGGAAGCCGAGATCGCGCGCGAACACCATGCGGTTCCAACTGAACACGTAAGTGTCCCGCCGTCCGTCTTCGTCCAGTTCCAATGTGGGGTCGGGGTCTTCAAGGACGAGCAGCGTCACCGGGCGACCGCTCGCTTCGACTGCCCGAACGGAGCGAAGCTCCACGCCGCGGTCGCCGAGCAGTTCCATAAACGGCTCGTTCGTGACGGCGCTGGTGTAGCTTTCGAACCTCGCCTGTAGCGCCTCTGCCGCCGCCTCGGCGTCTGTGCCCTCAGGATGAACGAGCGCCACCACAAGCCACGACTGCCCTGTTTGATGATAGGTCGCGAACGCGGCAATGTCGTACGGGGGCAGCGCCGGCAGTTCCGCCAGGGACTCCTCGAAGGCTTCGAGCATTTCCGGCGTCAGGCGCGGACCGAAGTGAAACTCCGGGTCCATCAACTGCGCGCCATCCATGAGAATCGCGCCGACCAGCGCGCCCATATCCGAGACCGCTTCGCCTTCGAGCGCGGCAGCCGCCGCTGAAAACGCGGGATCGTCGGCAAGGGATGGGGTTTCGCCCGACCGCGCGTCGAGCGCGCTCTCGATCACGGGAGTCGCCTTCGCAATGACCAGCCGGTCGTCGCCGACCACAATGCGGTTCAGGTCGCCAAGCTGGGCGACGCGCGGCAGATCGCTGGTCAACGTGACTTCGTAATCCTCGTTAATTGAATAGAGGGTTGTGTCGTCCAACTCGTCCGCGGCGTAGCCGGTCGCGGTCAGCGCTTGCCCGATCTGGCGCTCGCTAAAATTGCCCTCGACCAGCGTGATCCATTCGGGTGGCTCGCCTGCCTGAAGATAGCGGTCGGAATTGAAGATGTCGAAGCCGAACGCCGGGCGCATTTCGTCCTGAAGCACATACTGAAGTCCCAGGGCGTTGGGCGGCAGGGTTTGCTCGGCGGTGATGAACATCCACGCCGTCGTCGTGAAGTCTCCCTCATCCCCGCGCCGCTCAAAGTCGGCAAGGCTGGCAAACGGCTCGAAGCCCCACGACTCGAACCACGCCGCCTGATCGCCATATTGAACAAAGCTGCGGTAGTCAGGCGTATCCGGCACGTAGCTCAGCAGGCGCAGAAGCGGGCTTTCCGAGTCGTCCTGAGCCGAGAGAGGTATCGCGGTCAGAAGGATGGCGAACAGGCAGAGCATTAGCAGACGAGCGCGCATTTTATCGCTCCTTGGCGTCTATTCGGGCGAGCGGAAGCGTACCGCACTTCAGAGCCGCTTCACAGGATGACGTCGCCCTGCCGCCGAGGGTTCCACAGTTCCCCGACGCCGTTATGCCGTGATTTTCTCGCCCATCTCACCGCCCATCGTCAGCATCGCCTTGACCGCGTCCCGCGAGTGCGCTTCGGCGTAAATGCGTAAGACCGGCTCGGTGCCGCTCGGACGGATCAACAGCCAGCTTTTATCGGCGAGGTAGAATTTGACGCCGTCGAGCGTATCGACCCGCACGACCGACTCGCCGTTGATGGCGGCGGGCGCGGCATCGACCAGCATTTTCACCATCTGCTTTTTCGGGCGCTGGTGGGCAAGATGCACGTCGTTGCGCGCGTAGCAGGCGGGACCGTAGGTTTGCTGAAGATCGGCAATGATCTCGTGCAGCGGCGCGCGGTGATATGCCATGACTTCCAGCAACAGCAGCCCCATGAGAATGCCGTCGCCTTCGGGAATATGCCCGCGAACGCTGATTCCACCGCTCTCCTCGCCGCCGATCAGGACGTCGTTTCGCATCATCAGGTCGGCGATGTGATTGAAACCCACGGGCGTCTCATGCACTTTCAGGTCGTGTTTCTGAGCGAGATTGTCGATCATGTAGGTGGTCGAAACGGTTTTGACGACGTCGCCCCGCTGCCCTTTCGTTTCGACCAGGTGGCGCAGGACGAGCGCGAAAATGTGATGGGGATCAACAAAATTGCCCTGCGCGTCCATCGCGCCGATCCGGTCGGCGTCGCCGTCGGTCGCCAGCCCGATATCGGCTTGCTCGCGCTGAACGGCGGCGACGAGGTCATTGAGGTAACGCTGTAGCGGCTCCGGGTGGATGCCCCCAAAGCCAGGGTTCAGCGTCGCGCGAATCTCCGAGACGTGACAGCGCGAGCGCGAAAGCAGGCTATGAAACGCGCCCCGCCCTGCCCCCCACATCGCATCGGCGACGACCTTTAATTCGCGCTCCGAGATGCGATCCATATCGACCAGCGTATTCAGATGCTGGTAGTACGTCCACGAGGGGTCGAAGCGGCGAATCAGCCCTGCCTCGACCGCCTGATCGTAGTCCATACTGTTTGGACCGCGCGCCTCGCGTTCCATGTTGCTCAATTCTTCTTCCACCAGCGCGCACTGCTCGGCGGTGGCGCTGCCGCCGTAGGGCGCTTTCAGCTTGAAGCCGTTGTAGCGCGGTGGGTTGTGGCTGGCAGTAATGACGATGCCCGCGTCGGCGTTCTTCTCCTTGACGTTGTAGGAAATGGCGGGCGTTGGCGCGTCGGTTCGCGTCAGCCACGCGATGATGTTGTTCGCCGCCATCACGCGGGCAACGTCGGTGGCGAAACGGTCGGATAGAAAGCGCGTGTCGTAGCCGATGACGACTTCCGGCACGCGGTCGGTGGTTTGCTGCTGGTTGATGCTGTCGGCAACCGCCTGCGCCAGCAGCCGGAGATTGGCAAAGGTGAACGTGTCTGCGATGACGGCTCGCCAGCCATCGGTTCCAAAGCGGATCATGCTGTCACTCCTGAGTGTTGAATATCTACCGTGATTGCTAATTCCGCAACCCCACCCCGCCTCACTGGCTCGGGGTTCCCGCCAAAGGCGGGAACTTCGGTTT
>CALMDI010000535.1 GCA_937864975.1 uncultured Chloroflexota bacterium
GGCTCAGCGAGCCGCCGTGGCGCGCGAACCAGGGGCGCAGCGTGGGTGAACTGTTCAACGAGTAAGGCGCATTTTTGAAACGAAACGCCTGTCATTGCGGCAGGCGTTTTTGTTTGCAGGCGTGTTCGCGGCGGTTTTGCGGAAGATGCAGCGACTAAATATTTATGGACGGGCAAAGGGGGGAGCAGCATGAATCGGTTTCTGGAAGGCGTGGATCGGGCGTCGATGGTGAAGTGGACGGCGGTTTATCTCGCGGTCTACGCGGTGCTGGCGCGCAATCGCTCCGAAGGCGTTTATAACTGGTATCTCGTCCAAACGCCCGATGGACGGCAGGGGTGGGCGTCCGGTCGCTACCTCGATCTCAATGTGGATGTCAGCACGGTACCGGAACAGGGCAGCATTTTCGACGAAATTAACAACGCGCCCGACATTGGCGTGGTGGCGATCCCGCGCGCCAACATGGTGCTTCGCCAGTATCCGAGCATTCGCGCGCAGGATATCGGTCGCATCGGCTACGGCGAGCCTGTCCAGTTAATCGGGCGCACGGTGCAGGCGTCCATCGACCGCTGGTATCAGGTGCGCCGCGGGAGCACGGGCGAAGTCGGCTGGATCGATGCCGCCTGGGTCACCGTTCGCGGCGAGATCAACCAGGTGCCGATTCGATAAGTTCGACAGCCGCAGTAAAACAGGCGACCGACTCGGTCGCTCCTACGAAGCATAGCCTCGTTCTTCACCGCTGACCGCTGCCTCCTCCCTGAAAATCAGGGAGGAGGTTTATTTTAAATCAATCGCCCGCTCACGAGCGACCACGCGCAGCCGCTGCCCGGCACAAGCAGAAACGCCATCTGGCGTGTGACGACGAACGCGACCACGACCCCATTGACGACGCCAGTCAGAAGAATCGCCACCGGCGACCGCTGCATGAATTCAAAGCGCGCGACCACCTCGACAAATTCCGCGACAGACGCCATCGATCCCCGCAACAACTTCAACTTGAAAAAGGAGCGGTTTCGTGAAGGATAAATTTATACCCGCAGCTTGCGCGGGAAGCTGGTCAGCGTGTCCAAGCCGCCGCCCGTCACCACCACGTTATCTTCGATGCGACAGCCGCCAAGCCCCGGCACGTAGATTCCCGGCTCAATCGTGAACGTCATCCCCGGTTCCAGAACGTCGATTACGTCCTGGGCGATCTGTGGAATCGGCTCGTGAACTTCCAGCCCAAGCCCGTGTCCGAGGCGGTGAATGAAATATTCGCCATAGCCCGCCTCGGTAATCACGTCGCGCGCGATCTTGTCGAGGTCGCCCATCGCCATGCCCGGCTTGGCGGCGAAGCGCGCCGTCTCGTTGGCGCGCACCACCGTATCAAAAATGGTTTGCATCTCGGCGCTCGGCTCGCCCAGGCAGAACGTCCGCGTGATGTCGGCGGGATAGCCATCGACTTTGCAGCCGAAGTCGAGCAGGAAGAACTCGCCTTCCTGAATCGCCCGGTCGCTCAGCGACCCATGCGGGTTGGCGCTGTTGGGTCCCGTCTGCACCAGCGCGCCGAACGCCTCTTCCTCGCCGCCCAGCGCCAGCATTTCCGACGTCAGCCGCGTGGCAATTTGCCGTTCGGTCATTCCAGGCTTGACCCACGCCAGAAGGTTTTCCAGCGCTTTCTCGCTGATGCGAACCGCGCGGCGCATCGAGTCGATTTCGTCCGGGTTCTTGCGGGCGCGAATACGGATGAGGTCTTTCTCAATCGCCCGCACATTCAGCGTCGAATCGATTTCCCAGAAGGCGTACAGTTCGGTCACGCGCATCGTCATGCCGTCGACGCCGAGCCTGCCGCCGCGCAAGCCGAGGTCATCCACCGCCTGACGAAACGCGCCTTCATAACCGTCGCGGTCGCGCCACTCGAACACACGCGCTTCCAGATCGGGGCGTTCGACGGCTTTCGTTACCTCAAGCTGGGGCACAATCAGCGATAACCCGTTCTCGTCAAAAAACGCAATAATCGGTCGCTCGGAAAGATGAAAATGTAAGCCGGTGAAATAAACCATGTTCGCGCCCGGCACAATCGCGATGGCGTCGAGACCGAGGCGCTCGCGCACCGCCTGCAGGGCGTGCTGGCGTGTTTTGTAGTCGAGTTGCATGGGCGAATGTCCTTTCATGGGCTTGTCGCTGGATATTGTAGAGCCTCGGCGTCGGTACGCAAGAATATCCTCTCATCCCCACGCGGCGTTTTGAACGCCGGGCTGTCAATAAATACTGGAAGTCCCTGAAGGGACTGGAACGCCTTCCCAACCTCTTTAGAGGCTCATCCGGCAAATTCGTAAACCGGGCACGACGTGTCGTGCCCCTACGACCGACTGTCTTTTCGCCAACTGACTTGCCGGATGAACCATTTAGAGGTTTCCAGTTTTTCCTGTAGCCGAGAGAACTCTCGGCGGGGCGACCAGAATTTTATCGTCCAGTTGAGGCCACTTCTATGGCGCTGAAATTAAATACGTTATACTGAAAAGGAATTGCCTTCGCGAAAGGACACAGCATGATCACCGATACCATCACCTACGCGGTCAACGGCGGCGAAGCGACCGGATTTCTGGCACAGCCAGACGCCGAGGGGCGTTACATGGGCGTCGTCGTCATTCAGGAATGGTGGGGTCTCAACGCGCATATTCAGGATGTAACGCGCCGCCTTGCCGGGGCGGGCGCAATTGCCCTCGCGCCCGACCTGTACCACGGTCTGGTCGCCACCGAGCCGGATGAGGCGCGTAAAAAGTCGATGGAACTGGATCGGGAGCGCGCGATAAAAGAAATCGACGCGGCGGTGGATTTTCTGATCGCGCAGGAGTCTGTCTTTCCGAAGAAGGTCGGCGTGATCGGCTTTTGTTTGGGCGGCGGACTGGCGCTGCACGTGGGCGCGCGCAACCCCAACGTCGCGGCGGTCGTCGCTTTTTACGGCGGCGCCGCGCCGGACGTCTCGCAATTTACCAACCGCGAGGTCGCCATTCTC
>CALMDI010000536.1 GCA_937864975.1 uncultured Chloroflexota bacterium
CGATGGCGAAGCTGGTCGTGGACGGACGCATTCACCCGGCGCGCATTGAAAAGCTGATCGAGGACGCGAAGGCGGAGGTCGAGCAGATCATCCGTGAGGAAGGGGAACGGGCTGCGTACGAGACGGGCATCCACGGCTTGCACCCTGAAATTCTCAAGCTGCTCGGTCGGCTCAAGTTCCGCACCAGCTACGGGCAGAACCAGCACGCGCACGTGATCGAGACCTCGCACATCGCGGGCATGATCGCGGCGGAACTGGGCGCGAACGTGCAAATTGCGAAGGCGGGCGGGCTGCTGCACGACCTGGGCAAGGCGATTGACCACGAGGTCGAGGGCACGCACGCCATCCTCGGCGCGGAGTTCGCCAAGCGCTACGGCGTCGAGCCGCGGGTTATCAACGCCATCGCCAGCCATCACCACGAAGTCGAGCAGGAATACGTCGAGTCGTACATCGTGGAAGCCGCCGACGCGATTTCCGGCGCGCGACCGGGGGCGCGACGCGAGAGTCTGGAAACATACATCCGCCGGGTGAAGATGCTGGAAGAAATCGCGACCAGCTTCGACGGCGTGGAGCAAAGCTACGCGCTGCAAGCGGGGCGCGAAGTGCGTATCATCGTGCGACCGGAGCAACTGGACGATCTGGCGGCGCTGCGGCTGTCGCGCGACATCGCGCGCAAGATCGAAGAGACGATGCAGTATCCCGGTCAGATCAAGGTGCAGGTGATCCGCGAGACGCGCGCGGTCGAGTACGCAAAATAGAGTTCGGAAACAAACGGGGCGTCGAGTGTGGACGCCCCGATGCATTACTGCCGAGGGTAGTTCTGACGCCGCTTGCGTCAGACCGGATTACATGCCGGGCAGTTGACCGCGCACCGCGCCCGACGGGAAGTCGCTGGTGTGGACGTTGACGTAGTAGCCTGCCGGATTCGCAAGAATGTCGCTGAGGATCGCGGCGTCGGCTTCGCCGCAGCCCGTTGACGTGCCCTCCGCGCCGGGCGGGCTGAGCGGCACGACCACATCGCCCGCCACGTCTGCGCCGCCGACATGAATGTGCGCTGCCGCTGCCGGGAGTGTGATGTCGGCAACCTGAATTTGCCAGCAGACCATACTGTCGGCTTCTTCAACGGCAATCCATGCCGTCCCGCTGCCATCCTCATCGCCGGGTCCGGGGACTTCCGCCGCGCCGGTGAGCGCCGTTGTGAGGTCTGCGTCGTGGCTGACGTCGTCGACCATAAACGACGCCGCTGCGGTCTCCTCACCAAGCAGAGCGCCCGACGAGGGATCGACGCCGGTCTCAATCGAGCCGTCCGCCAGACCTTCGAGGATCGCCTGCACCTGCTCGGTCACTTCTTCGGGCACATCGGACTCGTGGGGCGGTGCGACGACGATGCCCTCATTCGCCACGTCGAGCGCATAGACCTGGCTTTCGGGGAAGCCCTCGCCTTCCGCGACCGCCGCGATCATGTCGTAAACGCCCTGATCGACGCGCTTGACGGCGCTCGAAATCAGGTATTCTATGCCGGGCGAGGGGTCATCGCTCTCGCCGCCGAAGGTGCTGAAATATTCGTCCTTGTCGACGCCAATCGCCATGACCCCTTCCGACGCCGCGTACAGGATCGCGCCGGAGCCGGTTGGACCGCCCGCGCCGAAGATCACGTCCGCGCCTTCGCCGATGAACTGCTCGGCGGCTGCCGCGCCGCGATCCGGCGCGACGAAGTTGTCGATGTAAACGCCAAGCACCTCAATTTCAGGATTGATGTAAGCCGCGCCCTGCTCGAAGCCGCGACGGAACTTGATGACGGGCGGAATTTCGATGCCGTAAACACCGGCAATCGTGCCGGTCTCGCTCATCAACGCGGCGAGCGCGCCGACGAGGAAGCCCGCCTGATCTTCACGGAACTGGATGCCCACGTAATTCGGCAGGTTCTCAGGGTCGGGGTTTGCCTGGTCAACGCCGATGAAGTAGACATCGGGATTTTCCGCCGCCGCCGCCGCCGTCGCTTCATTGACGGCGAAACCGACCGTTACGATAACGTCGTAGCCTTCCTGAAGGCAGGTGGCGATGTGGGCGGGATAGTCCGCCTGCGCCTGTGTTTCGATGAACGTCGTATCGAGGTCGAAATCTTCCGCTGCCAGATTCATACCGTCATAGGCAAACTCATTAAAGCCATTGTCGTTCACGCGACCGACGTCGGTAACGAGACAGACAGACTCAATCGCGGCGTCCTGCGCGGAAACGAGCGCTCCGGGCAGAACCGTGGCGACGAGTATCAAAACCACGAGACTTGCCAGACTTAGTCGACGTAACATAGGAACATTTCCTCCATGATGTAAACACTCTTGGCGTAAACCCGGCGTGCAGACAACCGTCGCCGCGCATCGCATGATATTAGCGCAAAATTTGTCCCTGTCGAAACTTTTGACCTCGCCAATTTTCACGCGGGATTGCTGTTCAATCCGCACAGAAAAGACAGCAAAACGCGGAAAGCAGGCGCCTTCCGCGTTCGGAGTCTTCGGGTGAGACAGGCGCTGTTTAGCTGGCTGGCAAGGTGACCATCGCGTCGATTTGAAACAGACCGTCGCCGAGCGAATTGACCGTCGCGCCCAACTGCCCAATCCCCTGAGACGCGGGTCCGCCTGCCGCGGGCAGGAAGGTGTTCAGGACGGCGTTCAGATCGACATACAGGGTCGGCTTGCTCCCCTGACTGACGCGCTGCCAGCGATCCGTATTGATGAGCTGATTGTCGCCGCGATCCGCGCGAACTGCCTGTTCCACCGCCGAGCCGGTGCCTACGACCAGCACATCCTCGACCAAGCCTAGCTGGAGCAGCGGCTCGCGGATCGGCTCGACGTAGATGGTCTCGAAACTGGACTCCTCAATCTCCGTCTCTTCGTAATCGCCGCCGCTGACCGCGAGAATGGCGTTCACCAGTTCCATCGCCCCATCGAGCGCCGCCTCAGGATCGCCGGTTTGCACCGCAAGCAGCAAATCGTAGCGCGCCGCCGTGAGAGGCGCGGGATTGTTTGGGCGCGGAATGAGCGCAAGGGCATAGCTTCCGTCGAGATGGGCGATCAGATCCTTGTCCAGGTCGAAGTCGCGCACGTCGGAGAGCGCGGTCATCAACCCCGCAACGGCAGCTTGAAGATCGTCCGATGTGGGCAAATTCTCCGGCTGTGGCGCGCTCAACGCCGACGGGTCGAACAGGAATCCGCCGACAATATTGGTGGCAAAGCCGGACAGCGGCACCGAAAGCAGCGTGTCGTAAAAGGCAGCGCGCGCATCCGCGCCGCTCTGCACGACCATCGCGCTTCGCGGCATCATCGCCAGCACGTCCGGCGTCGCCGCCTCGGTTTCGGTCGGCGGCTGGTCAGTCGCTTCCTTCGTGTAGAGGGTGACGGTCGCGCGCAGGGTCGGCTGTAGATTGTTGTCGGGTTCCAGATTCAAGCCAATACCATCGACCGAACCGCTGAGCAGCGCCGTTTCCAGCACGCCCACCTCGTAAGCGCCGAGCGCTTCGCCGAGGGCTTCCAGCAGCGGCTTGGCAGACGTATCGCCCTGGAGCGCCACGCTGAGCGCCTCCAGCGTCTTGTCGCCATCGAGATAGGCGAAGATCGTGCGCTCCTCGCGCTGCGCCGCGCTGACCGCCTGATAAGCGGGCGTATCGACCAGACGCTCGCCATAGCCCAGCCCGGTATCGAGCGCGCTGTGCAGCACGTCCTGCGCGCCGATCAGCACCACCGCCGGGGTAAAGGCAATGGAAGTCTGGTCGCCAATGTAAATCGACGCGCCGCGATAGGTTTCGTGCTCCGGGAAATCCTGCGATTCGACCACCACGCTCAGCACGCTGGCAGCCGCGAACGGGTCTTCGGTCGGCAGCACCATCAGCAGGTCGTCCGGCGCGACCTGAAGCAGGTCGTCAAACTGGCGATAGCCCAGGACAACTTCGCCGCCGATCCACGGCAGCACGGTGTTTTCAAAGGTGACGTTTTCGGTGTCGAGCGCGTCGAGCGGGAAGAAGTCGTTGAACGTTCGCTGTTGAGGCGCGCCCACGCGGGCGGGCTGGATTGCCGCGGCGACATAATAGGACAGGTTCAGGCGCTGGATCGTCTCGGCGGGGTTGGTCATGTCCAGACGCACCAGACCGGCAAAGTCGGCGGGAATCCAGTCGAGGGTCGTGGTCGTGGCGGTTTCCTGCGCGCTGGCTGGCGCACCGAGCGCCGCCATCAGAATCAGGAGGAGAACGATCAAGGTTCGCATAGGTGTGCGCTTTGAGGCTCGTGGAACGTCGTGGAACATTACTTCCATTTAACAATGCGTCGCCCTATTCCACAAGCCTCACTCATAGGACATTCAGCTAAGGGGGGTTCACGATGGTCAAAACAGTTTTTACAGCTTTTTTGCAGCGCCCGCGCCGAATAAACTCATACAATGGGCATACGTTCCGCACGCACTACGATAAGGACTCCATGCTATGGCATTGCAGATCGCTCGAAGACAATCACGCTTTGTCCTCCTGATCGGGGTGGCGCTGCTGGCGCTGCTCTCGGTCGCGCTGGTCACCGCTCAGGAACTCGGACCCACGCCGATTGCGCTGGGCGAAATCAAGGCGGGCGCCATTTCGCCGTTGAGCGCGACAGCGCGATTTGTCATCAACGCGCCCGCGGCACAACCGGTCATGGTGCAGGCGCTGGGGACGTCACAGGGGTTTGTCCCGACGTTCCGCATCATCGATCCGTCGGGCATCGCCATACATGCCGCCACGAACACGGCGAATCAAAGCATCGTGCAGTCGAACGTAAATCTGCCGACAGGCGGAAGCTACATCGTCGAGGTCAGCGGCTTGAATGGGTCGCAGGGCGAATTCATCCTGACGGTGCAGAACGGCGTGCCTCAACCGCCGCCAACCGCGCTGGCGCTCGGCGCGGCGATTTCCGCGAACGTTAGCCCGCAGGGGGCGCTGCAAATCTACCAGTTCGACTCCTCGCCTCAGGAAGCGCTGCTGCTCACGGTCAACGGCGATTCGCCGTCACCTTCACCCGTAGTCGCGCTGAAGGATGCGGTGACGGGCGAGATGCACGCGCTCACCAGCCTGCGGCTGACCGGCGTGCGCTACCGGATTCCCATCGGCACGGTCAGCTACCGTGTCGAGGTCATGCACAGCGGATCCGCGGGGCAGGAACCGTACACGGTCTGTCTTGAGACGGAAAGTGGCAGCGTGACGTGCGGACTGGGCGGCGCGCCCCCGGCGGTCACGCCAACTGCGACCGCCACGCTCTTTGCCCAACTGCCGCCCTCAGATGCCTGCACCGTCACGGCGACAGGCGGACTCGGCGTCAACGTTCGCAGCGGTCCGGGGCTGGTCTATCCGGTTCTGACGGGACTTTCGGGCAGCGCAACCGCCACCGTCATCGGACGCACGGGCGATAACACGTGGCTGCAAATCAATATCGGCGGCTTGATCGGCTGGGTGTCGTCAGGGCTGGTGACGATTCAGGGGAACTGCGCCGCGATTCCAGTTGCCGCCGCGCCGCCCACGCCCACGCCGGGTCCCACGGAAACGCCGACCGCAACCGCGACACCAACCGCGACGTTTACGCCCTCGGAAACGCCGACCGTGACGCACACGCCGACGGCAACCTTTACGCCGACGATCACGCCGACGCCTTCGGACACGCCCGAATTTGGGATCGTGTTCCCGATTGATCCGGGTATCCTGATTACGCTTCAGCCGCCGGTGTTCGAGTTCGACCCGCCCGGTCCGTGAGTAGAATAAAAAGGGGCTTCCTACGCGGGAAGCCCCCTTTTATTTGCGATTGCGGCTTAAACGGCAGGCTCCGCGACGGTCGGTTCCGTGGCGGGTGGGTCGGGAAGATAATCGGGCAGTTCGTCCTCGACGTGCCGCATACGCGGATAGGCGACTGCCGCGATGGTCGCCAGCAAACTCAGAACCCCGGCGACGATAAAGAGCAAGCCGATGCCGCGCCCTTCGCCCACGCCAATCCACTGACCCACGGTGGGCGCAAGCGAGCCACCTTCCCGCATCGCTGGCTCGAAAATGCGATCCGCCAGCGGTCCGGCGATGAGATAGGCAAGCGGGACGCCTGCCCAGCTCAACATGCGGCTGGTCGAAAAGACACGTCCCTGAACGCTTGGCGCGACTTTCTTCATGCGAATAGCATCCACCGAAGCATCGGCAATCGGTCCACCAATCGTGAGAATGAGAAATGCGAGGGCAATCAGCAGGATATTTTCCTGCGCGCCCATTGCCACCAGCGTGAACGCCTGCCCGATGCCATACCAGTAGGCGCCGAGAACGCGGCGCTTGAAACCGCCCCAGGTGGTCATCAGAATACTGCCGATCAGAAGCCCCGCGCCTGCCGCCGAGACGACGCTGCCCAGCGCTTCCGTCGTGCTGAAGCTGAGGATGAGCGGCGTAAGCAGCACGTAGGCAATGGAAAACAGGAAATTGAAGGATGTAAAGTAGATCATCAGCCAGAACAAGCCAGGGCGATCCCACAGGTAGCGCCAGCCGAAGACGATATCCCCGCCAAACGTGCGCCGCTCCGCCGCTTCCTGAGCCGTTCGCGGCACGGGCGGAAAACGAACGACCAGCAGCGTGCCGACCGCGAACAGGAACGTGGCAAAGTCGATCAGGATGATGCCTTCAAGCCCGATGCGCCCGACGAGGCAACCCGCGAGCGCGGGCGCGATGATCAGCGAGACCGCGTCGGCGGAGCGCATCAACCCTGAA
>CALMDI010000537.1 GCA_937864975.1 uncultured Chloroflexota bacterium
ATTGGTGTTTGGCGACTTCAATCTCAGCGTGATACATCTTCTTTTTCAAGCCCCAATCCCTTTTACGGATAGATACTTAGTCTTGCTTTTTGGCGCTTCGGTACTTATTCCAGCGCGCCTGCCAGTTCTTCTTCCGTCGCCGTCAAGCCGAGGATGTTATACCCCGCGTCGACGTGCATAATTTCGCCCGTTACCGCGCTGCCGAGGTCGGACGCGAGGAACAGCGCGGCGTTGCCGACGTCTTCCTGCGAGACGAGCCGCCGCAGCGGCGCGGTGCGCTCCGAATACTTCAGCATGAGTCGGAAGCCGGGTACCCCTGCCGCCGCCAGTGTCTTGATCGGTCCGGCGCTGATGGCGTTGACGCGAATGTTGCGCGGACCAAGATCGTTGGCGAGGTAGCGCGTGATGGTTTCCAGCGCCGATTTCGCAACCGCCATGACGTGGTATTTCGGCATAACCTTCTCGGCGGCGAAATAGGTGAGGCTGAGTATGCTGCCGCCGTCGGTCATCAACGGCTCGGCGCGCCTCGCCATCGCGATCAGGCTGTAGGCGCTGATGTCGAGCGCGAGCTTGAAGCCTTCGCGGGAAATATCCACGAAGCGCCCGCCCAGGTCTTCGCGGTTGGCGTAGGCAACGCTGTGGACGAGCGTATCGATTTTCCCGTAGCGCTGCCGCGCCTTTTCAAAGACTTCATCAAGCTGCGCGTCGTTCGTCACGTCGCACTGCTCGACAAAATCGCAGTTGACTTCCTGCGCCAGTGGGAAAACGCGCTTTTCCAGCATCTCGCCCGCGTAGCTCATGCCAATCGTCGCGCCTTCGTCATACAGCTTGCGGGTAATTCCCCACGCAATTGAGTTCTTGTTGGCGACGCCAAACACCAGCGCCACTTTGCCATCCATGAGTCCCATAGCGTTGTCTCCTTGCGGTCGTCAGTATCGATAACTCTAACACGCGCCGGGGAACGAAGCTACGCGCCAGACCCGACAACTGAGTCGAGCCGTAAGAGGCGTAGTAGGATATGATAGAGCGCAGCCGGTCGATCCCACAGACAAGAGAGCGTCGTGAACCAAACGAGCAATCAGCCGATCAACGTCGTCGTGGCAATGGATTTTTCGGATAAGCTGATCGACGAAATCCGGTCGGTGTCTCCGCGGTTGCGCGTCGAGCGGCAGTTCCCGAAGGTGCCCCAAAAAGTCTGGGCGAATACCGATATCCTCTACACCGGCAACCTCTTGCCCGATATTGCCGCCGCGCCGCGCCTGCGCTGGGTGCAGCTTCACAGCGCGGGCATGGATCACATCGCGGATCACCCGATCATGCAGGCGAAGCAAATCCAGATAACGACCGCCAGCGGCGTTCACGCCACGCAAATGGCGGAATTCGCGCTGGCGATGATGCTGGCGTTCACGTATAAACTGCCGACCCTGTTCGATTTGAAGTCGCGCGCCGAGTGGCGCACGAAGCGGCAAGACGCGCCCGACGAGGACCTGTTCCAGCCGACGGAGCTGCGCGGGCAAACGCTCGGCATCGTCGGCTATGGCAGCGTGGGGCGCGAGCTGGCGCGGATTTCCTGTGGCATGGGCATGGTGGTGCTGGCGACCAAGCGCGACCTGATGAACCTGACCGATGAAGATGGCTATTACGAGTCGGGGATTGGCGACCCGACAGGCGACCTTCCGAGCCGTCTCTATCCGCCCGAAGCGGTTGGGTCGATGGCGCGCGAGTCAGATTTTCTGGTGGTGACGCTCCCGCTCACGGACGGCACGCGCCACGCGGTGAACAAAGCTATCCTGAGTGAGATGAAGCCGAACGCCGCTCTCATCAACGTGGGGCGGGGTGGGGTGATTGACGAAAAGGCGCTGGTGGACGCGCTGATGGCAAAGCAAATTGCGGGCGCGGCGCTGGACGTGTTCGAGGAAGAGCCGCTGCCGCCGACCAGCCCGCTCTGGAAGATGGACAACGTCATCATCAGCCCGCACGTGTCCGGCGCGAGCGCGCGCTACCACGAAAAAGCGGCGGCGGTGTTCGTCGAAAACTTGCAGCGCTTTCTGGAAGGGCGCGCGCTGCTCAACCGGGTCAAGCGCGAGCATGGGTATTAAGCGATTAGCGGTCAGCGGTCAGCTTTCAGCTAAAGAAAAAGAGTTAACGCAAAGGCGCAGAGGGCGCAAAGACGCAAAGAAAATTATGAAAAATATCCCTTGCGACCTTGCTCCTTTGCAACTTTGCATTTGACTCGCGCGTATACAATAAGTGTACCGGGATGGCACCCGGACGCAGATCGTTCGCTAGAGAGTTTGAGGGAAAACAACCAACATGAACGACAATCATGTCCCCCGTTTGGAAGCGCCGGACGACGAGCCGCGCGCCCGCAACGTATTCGACACGTTTCTGAATCATCAGAAGCGCGCCGCCGACGAAGCGAGTAAGGCGCTCGACGCGCTGATCCCGCCCGGTTTCAAGGAGCACGGCGCGGAAGCCGGACGCGAGTTCGTCAAGGGTTTCAAGGTGCTGGTGGACGCGGCGATCAACGAGCTTGAGAAGGTGAGCAAGGAGATCGAGAAGCGGTCGGATGAGAGCGACCGTCCTTCGACCACCGGACCGACGAAGGTGAAGGTACAGGTGGAATAGCCGCGCTTCGCGCGCAGGTGTGAGGAATGAGGGTTGAGGATTGAGTAAACCCCTCACCCCCAACCCCCTCTCCCACTCAGGGAGAGGGGGCTTTTTGTCTCTATGACAAAGGTGATCGGCGGCGAGATGCCATTATGCGTCGCGCCGTGTTTTTAGACCTCAACGGCACGCTGGTGATGCCCGTTCAGGTGAACGTGCCTGCTGAATATACGCCGATTGCCGGGAGCATCGAGGCGGTTCGCCTGCTGAACAAAGCGGGTTTTCTTTGCCCCGTCGTGACGGTGCAGTCTCGCATCGAACGAGGCGTCTATTCCGAACACACCTTTCGTGATTGGTTTCAGACGCTTCAACGGCAATTTTCGGAGGGCGGAGCCGAACTGCTGGGTCCCTACCTCTGCCCGCACAGCTCCAGAGCAGGATGCGACTGCCACAAACCCAAGCCGACTCTCTACCGGGACGCAGCACGCGACTGGGAGATTGATTGCGCCCGTTCGTACGTGGTCGGGGACACACTGGACGATATTCGCGCGGGGAGTGCCATCGGCGCGCAAAGCTGCCTTGTGCTCACCGGCTGGGCGTCGAGATACGTGGATGCGTTCGGTCACGAAGCCGCGTTCGTGGACGCGGATATCTTGACAGTGGCAAAGTGGATACTGCGGATTGCGTCATGACGACGGAGGCTGTTCGTCGTTACGGTGCCTGAATTGCCTGGTGAGTGCCGCTGCCAGCAAGGCAGAGGGGACGGACACAAAGCCCAGTCCGATCAGCAGCAGAAAGAACGTGAATAATTTGCCCCCCGCCGTGATGGGAAAAATATCGCCATAGCCAACGGTCGTCAGGGTCGCAATCGCCCACCACATCGAGTCGATGACGGAACGAAACTTCTCCGGTTGTGCCTGATTTTCAAAATAGTAGATGCCAATCGAGGACAGATAGATCAACAGGAGTGTGAACACGACGTACAGGATCAATTCTTCTTTGATGTCGTCAACCGCCCGCTTCAAACGGTTCAGCGCGTGCGTGTAGCGAGTGAGCTTGAACAGTCGCAGCAGCCGGAACAGTCGAAAAATCCTGACGAAACGCAGGTCAACCACTCCGAGCGTCAGAAAGAAGGGGAGAATCGACAGGAGATCGATGATTCCGTAAAAACTGAAGATGTACGCCCGTTTGCTGCCTGCGGCGGCGAAGCGCAGTACGTACTCTACGGTAAAGAAAATAATAATGACAGCCTCTGCCAGTTCAAAGAAAGGAGCATAGCTTGCCAGTTCCGGGACAGTTTCGAGCGTGAAGAGAATCAGGGATAAGGCGATGACTGCCTGGGTCACGAGGTCAAAATACTTCCCGGCACGCGTATTTTTATCGGTGACAAGCGAGCTTAGCCACGTGTGCATTTCGCCCTTCCTGTTGAGGCAATAGCATGACAGCGAGCGGCGACATCCCCTCTAAGGATATGCACAATTCAAAATTTGGTTTTACCTGGACAGGTACGGAGGTTCGAGGACTGAGTGAAGTTGAAAGCCCCTCTCGCGTGAGAAGGGCTTTATGTGTGGCGACTATGCACTTGACGCACCCACGCCCCTAACGTTCGCCTGAGAGCATCGGAGGCGTGGGTTTCTATTCGTCGGTTTTGTCGGGTTTCTTGCGCTTCTTTTTCTTTTCCTCTGGTGGCTATCGGCGGGGTGTCTAGTAAGCCCCGTAGCGCTTCCTCAAAGGTCAGGGGGTAGAGAGGAGACAGGCTCATTGCGTTTCCGATTTTTTGGCTCTTTCGTTGTGTTATTTTCGTCTGTCATTACCCCCCTTTTTGGACTTCTTTGCACATGCTGTGTGTCGTGTGTGGGCTATATATGTGTGATATGTGGGTGTATTGTGTGCGTACTGTGTGATTTAGCGGCTAAACGGCTTGCGGTTCTGAAATTACCATTTGCGACTACTTGCAATTTTCCCCGCAGGTATGGTAGCATATCGCATAGGGTAAACATCATAGTATCTGAGGTGACCGCTAATGGCTAACACAGTTAGCGACCCCTATCTACCCACTGACCGAGTTCGCTTTGAAAAACAGACCCAACTCCTCTTGAGTTACGCTGCGTTGGCTGAAACAGGTTATGAGTCTATCGCAAACACTGACCTTGCGAAAGTCATTGACATTCATCCAAATACAGCGTCGCTAGCTAACTCATTCTTTTACAAGATCGGTTTCATTGTCAAGGCTGGCAACGGGTACATGCCTTCTGATGAGGTAATCCAGTACAAGCGTGCGCTTGACTACGGCAACCGTGATGCGGCGGGAACATACCTTGCCCCGCTGGTAGCAATCGCATGGTTTTGGCGTCATTTACAGCCTTTCCTAAGCCTTCGCCCGTCCATTGCTCAGGAGGAAGCGATTGAAGTTCTGGCGCAAGCGGCGTCAGCGGGAAAGGATGACCGAAACCGTGTGGTAATGTTGCTGGATTATTTGGAGCATGTCGGTCTCATTACGAGAGAGAACAACCAAATTCAGATGGTCAAGAGTCCAAAGGGACGTAATGAGCCAACACCCGCGCCGGTAGAACAAGAGCAACCCGTCACTCCCGTTGTAGAAGCGCCGCGCTCAATGCCCGCTCCGTTAAAATCATCCGTCATGTCATTCCAGCAACAGGCACGCGGCATGAAGGTTAGTGTTGAAATCGATTTGGATGAATGGAAAGGATGGAATGAGACCCGTATTGAGAAATTCTTTGCGGGTATTGCTCAGTCAATTGCACAGGTGATGGATGTGAACGACACCACCTGACACTACCTAAAAAAGCAGCGAGTGACCGTCTGAGGTTTGGGCAAACATCGCGGTCACTCGCTCACCTCTTGCCCCTATGGCGGAATTGGTAGACGCGCCTATCTCCGAAATAGGTTCCCGTGAGGGAGTGCGAGTTCAATTCTCGCTAGGGGCACACAATCTCATTTTACCCCATTCAGGAATCCTAGTCAAGAAACTAGGCTCTTAGCCGACTCTTAACACTTCGTTGATTCTACGATGTTCATCTTCTCTAGGTTAAGGTTTCCGACGCCTTGCCAATCCGGTCACGATACTATTAGCTGCTGTGGGAAAGGGAACTAATTCACTCCCCGCTGAACGCCGTTGCCAGCAGGAGGACGCCGGAAATCGGGTAGCCGACGAGGGGGGCGGTCAGGTCACCGTTGGTGTAGAGCAGCGTCGAGGCGATGAATCCGCTCCCCGCCAGCACCGCGCGCGTCGTCCGGCGTCCGTTCGCCTCGATGCGATCCAACTGCCGCGCGAACTCCTTGTCCGGCAGCACCTTCAACGTCAGGTCGCCGCGTTCCAGCCGGGTCAGAATGTCGTTGGCGCGGTTCGACGCCGAGCGCGTGAACAGCGACTGCGCCACGCCCGCCAGTAGCTGCCCGCCGTTCGAGCCGAGGATGTTCTGCACGACCGGCAGGCTCAGGACGCCGCCCGCCACCTGCGCGCCCAACTCGCCACCCGCGAGGCTCTGCGCCATCAGTTTCTGCGTGTACGGTTGCAACTCCTGCCACGGGTTGAACGACGGGTCGAGGCTGGTTGCCATGCCGCCGAGGATGCTGAACGTGCGCCCCAGGTAGACGAAATCCTGCGGCATCTGGAACGGCATCGCGAACAGCAGGTCGCTGAACTGCGCGCCCACCCGCGCGATCTCGTTGTAACCCACGTTGCCGATTTCCTGCATGTCCATGCCCCACACCTGATCGAACACGGCTTTGGTCGCCTGTTCCAGACGCTCGGCGTTGGCGCTCGGCAGCAGAAACCCTAGCTCCGAGTAGCTCGCCACCAGCTTTTCGGCGTCCCGCGCGATGACCGCCGTGAGGGTGTTGACCAAGCCGGAGACGATGCGCGGCGTCAGGCTGCCCGTCATGCCAAAGTCTACGAAGATCAGGTAGAACGGACGCCCGCCGACCGGGCTGCGCCCCTGCTCGCTTTCCGGGTCGAGCGGGTAGACGAACAGGTTGCCGGGGTGCGGGTCGGCGTGGAAGAAACGCTCCTCGAATACCTGCTTGAGATAGGTGTCCATCAGGCGCTGCGCCACGGCTTTGCGGCTGATCCCGGCGGCTTCCAGCGCGGCAAAGTCGTTGATCTTGATCGTCGTTACGTCTTC
>CALMDI010000538.1 GCA_937864975.1 uncultured Chloroflexota bacterium
CAACGGACTGGTCGAGCCGCTGGACGAGTGGATCGCGCGCGACGGGTTCGACATCGACGACTTCCCGGCCGCCGCGCTTGCTGCCTACGGCGGCGGCGACGAGATCTATGCCATCCCCTATATGGCAATGTCCAACGTCCTCATCTATCGGAAGGACATCCTCGAGCGGTACGGGCTGCCTGTGCCGCAGACGTGGGAGGAGCTTCGGCGGGTCGCCCTCGCGGCGCAGGCGGCGTTGCGCCGCGATGGGATCACCAACATCGTCGGCTTCACGAGCCGCGGCCTCGCGGGCTACGGGCACAACTTCTGGATCGTCGGCTCGACCCTGTTTCCCTCCTGGGGCTGGGAATGGGACCGGGGACTGGGCGAGCCGCCGCGGGTGTACGAGCCGGCGACGGTCGACGCGGAGAACGTGCCGACCGAGCGCCTGGGCGAGGTCGTGATCGCCTACGAGCCGATCTGGGCGATTGGCACCGGGCGCAGCGCCAGCGGCGAACTGGCGAACGAGATTATCAGCCGCGCCGTTCGCGCCACACTTGGCGACCTGTACGGCGATGCGGTCGCGCAGTCGGTTCGCATCCAGTACGGCGGCAGCGTCAAGCCGGACAACATGGCGGAATACATGGCGCAGCCCGATATCGACGGCGCGCTGGTCGGCGGGGCGTCGCTCAAAGTGGACGATTTTGCGCGGCTGGTCGAGACTGCCGCGCGCGAGAAAGGCACGAAGCGCTGACAGGTCTTGAGTTCCTCGTGCCGTGGCTGATTGTTGCCGCGCTGTTCGTTCCGCTGCGGCGGTTGGAACGCCTTCTGCACGAGCATCTCTTCAAAGTCGGCTGGCTGCTGACGAAGCGCCTGCGGACGACGACCCTGCTCTACTACACGTTTTTCCTTCCCGGCGTCGTTCTGCACGAGGCGGTCGCGTGGCTGGTCGCGGGATTTCTCAACGAGGCGGCGGAACGCACCGTCGCCTACCCCGACGCGCCCGACATTCGCCAGCTTCGGCTGAGCTTCCTCAAGCTGCGGCGGGATATCGGGCGCTTCAAGCTGGCGGTCATCAGCACCGTGCCGTTCCTCATCGGCGTGATCGCCATCTGGCTCATCGCCACCCGCATTTTGCAGCTTCAAACCGTGCTCGCCGTGGTGCAAGCAGGCGGCTTGAGCGCCCTTCCCGGCGCGATTGCCGAGTTCGTCTCGACGGCGGATGTGTTCCTCTGGATCTACATTGCGTTCACCATCGCCAATACGATGATGCCCCGACTCACCGATCTGAAGGGCTGGTGGCTGTTGGTCGGGGTCGTCGGCGCGATTGGGGCGGCGCTGTTTCTGGTGGGCGTTGCCGATGAAGTCGTGCTCGGGGCGCTCGCCGCGCCGCTCGCGGAAGGCTTGGGGCTGCTCGCGTGGACGTTCGGCGTCATTATCGGCATCGACCTGTTCATGCTCGCCGTGTTAGGCGTGGTCGAAGCCGCCATCGAGCGCGTCACCGGCGACAGCGCCACGTTCCAGAACGGCAAGCTCATCACGATGACGCGCGAGGAACTGCGCCAGCAGCGCGAGCAGGCGCAGGCAAAGCGCGAGCGCGATCAGGCTCGCCGCGCGGCGCTGCCTTCCGGTCCGCCGTCGGTCTACAGCCTTCCCTTCCCGATTCCAGACGCGCCGGGGCGCGAATCGCTGACACCCGATGTGGCAGTTCGGCGTGAAGAACCTGCCCCGCTGGCATCCGGCGAGCCGACCGCCGCTCCCGCGACACCGCAGCTTGCACGCCCTTCGCCGCTGCGCCGACCGGAGCCAGCGCCCGTGCCCGCCGCCGAAACGATTAATGCGGAACCTGAGGACGAGCCGGAGCAAGTGGAAATCGAACTCGAATCAGAAATGGAGGATGCCGAAGAGGAGCCGATTCAATACGTTGCCGACGACACGATTGAGCCGATCCCGGACGTGGACGCGGCTCAGGATGACGACGGCGATGACCCGATTCGTTACGTGGATGCCGAGGAACCGGCGTAAGCGTTACGTCCCGAACTGGCGGTCGCCCGCGTCCCCTAAGCCAGGCACGATGAAGCCAATCTCGTTCAGGCGTTCGTCCACTGCCGCGACGTGAATCGGCACGTCGGGATGCGCCGTGGACAGGCGTTGAACGCCTTCAGGGGATGCGATTAAGCCAAGATACTTGATGCGCGTGACGCCCCAGCGCTTGAGAATATCGACCGTCGCCACCGCCGAGCCGCCCGTTGCCAGCATCGGATCGAGGATAAAACAGACCTGCACCGTCGGCTCGGTCGGCAGGCGGTTGTAATACTCGACCGGGCGCAGGGTGTGCTCGTCGCGGTACAAGCCAATGTGCCACACCTGCACGTTCGGAAGCAACTGCATAATGCCTTCGAGCATCCCCAGCCCCGCGCGCAAAACGGGCACCAACCCGATTGTATCTTCCGCCTTGAACCCCGGCGCAGCCCCCATCGGCGTCTGTACCGTGATAGGCGACAGTTTCACGTCCATCGTCGCTTCGTAACAGAGCAGCATCGCCAGCTCGCGCATGAGCTCGCGGAAGCTTCGCAAATCGGTCGAAGCATCGCGCAGAGCCGCCAGCTTATGCTGGATGAGCGGATGCGTAGACACATGAACCAGAGGTTGTTCGGGCATGGGCGCTTGTCTCCTCGGAGCGCGCCGATTGTAACGCGCCGGAGAGACGGCTGTCAAAAGCGCGGTTGCGCCTCCCCTCCCGCGTCAGGTATACTCATTAGAACATATATGCCAAATCTGGCGGAGCCTGTTATGTCCGACGACGGACGGATGGTGGGGGGCAGCGCGCGGCGCGATGACCGCGAAAATGTCGCCCTCCGCCCCA
This sequence comes from uncultured Chloroflexota bacterium, assembly GCA_937864975.1. Taxonomy (GTDB): domain Bacteria; phylum Chloroflexota; class Anaerolineae; order Aggregatilineales; family Phototrophicaceae; genus ZC4RG36. Next base: position 2,846 of record CALMDI010000538.1, read on the forward strand.
AGCTGCTGCGCGATATCGTCGGTCAGGATAGCGTGCGCGAAAATCTGCAAATCATCATCGACGCGGCAAAAGCGCGCAAAGAGCCGGTCGATCATATTCTGTTTTATGGTCCGCCGGGCTTGGGCAAAACCTCGCTCGCGCTCGTCATTGCCAACGAGATGGGCGTCAATATCCGCATCACGTCGGGACCCTCCATCGAGCGCGCGGGCGACCTCGCGGCGATTCTGACCAACCTCAAGCAGAACGACATCCTGTTTATCGACGAAATTCACCGGCTGGGTCGCGCGATTGAAGAAGTCCTGTACCCGGCGATGGAAGACTTCAAACTCGATATCGTCATCGGCAAGGGACCGGCAGCCAAAAACGTGCGCCTGAACCTGCCGCGCTTCACCGTGGTCGGCGCGACGACCCGGCTTTCCCTGCTGGCGGCGCCGCTGCGCGACCGTTTCGGCGCGCGGTTCCGGCTCGATTTTTACGATCAGCGGTCGATGGAACACATCGTCGCGCGCGCCGCCGCCCTGCTGGAAGTGGAAGCCAAGCCGGAAGGCATTATCGAGATCGCCCGGCGGTCGCGGGGCACGCCGCGAATCGGGCTTCGCCTGCTGCGCCGCAGCCGCGACTATGCACAGGCGCGCGCCGATGGCGTGATTACGGGAGCCATCGCGGGCAAAGTGCTGGACGAACTGCTGCACATCGACACGCTCGGTCTGGACGACATCGACTATCGCATTCTCGACACGATTATCGACAAGTTTCAGGGCGGACCGGTCGGTCTGGACACGATTGCCGCTGCGATCAGCGAAGATTCCGCCACGATCATGGATGTGTACGAGCCTTACCTGCTGCAGCTAGGCTTCCTGATGCGTACGCCGCGCGGTCGCGTGGCGACCCGGCTTGCCTACGAGCATCGCGGCAGAATTTTCCAGGGGCTGTCCGAGCAAACCGAACTGCCTTTCGAGGAATAAGCCCCGCTCAACATGACCTCTGAAATAGCCCCTTTCTAACTCGGATGGATTTCCACTCACGAAATACGGCGACTGCGATATACTACAGATTGACCTTTATAACATTAGGAATAATCTGTCGATGCCGCCAGGAAATAATCGTTTGTGGCGATACAGTGTTGCCATCGTCAGCGTTGCCGCGGCGGTTATTCTATCGCTGCTCTTTCCGTCGGTGGTCACGCAGAACCCCTTCCTGTTCTTCTGGGTCGCCGTGCTGCTCAGCGCGCTCTACGGCGGTTTCGCCTCCGCTGTCCTCGCTGCCGGACTGGCGGTCGTCTCCGTTGTCATTTTCCTGATGCTTCCCGGCGGCGCTGTCGGTTCGCCGGAGATTACGCGCATTGGGGTGTTCGCCGCGCTTAGCCTCCTCGTCAGCGCGCTCTTTGAGCGCCATCGACGCACCGGACAGGCGCTCACCGATTCAGAGCGCCAGCTTCAGGCAATCCTGAGCAGCATCGCCGACGGCGTTACCGCGCAGACGCCGACCGGTCAGCTTGCCTACGCCAACGAAGCCGCCGCACGCGCGATTGGCTACCCATCGGCTGCCGCCCTGCAAGCCACGCCGACCAGCGAAATCATGCAGAATTTCGAGTTGTTCGACGAACATGGCGCGCCCCTGCCCCTGACCGAGATGCCGGGGCGTCTCGCGCTTCAGGGGAAGGAAAGCGCGCAGCGCATCGTTCAGTTTCGCAACCGCACCACGGGCGAAACCCGCTGGTCTATCGTCAAGGCAACCCCTATTCTGGACGAAGCGGGCGCGGTTCGCCTCGCCATCAATCTGTTTCAGGACATTACGGATATCAAGCGCGGCGAGCAGTCGAAGGCGGTCGCCGTCGCGCCGATCTCCTTCGCGCCGCCGGCCGCCGTCCACTTCCAGGCGCTGCCGCCGAGCGTCGCCGCGCCCGACCGCGACTACTACGCCGCCACCGGCCACACGCTGGCGGGCGGCTTCCGCTTCTTCTGGGCGGCCAACGGCGGCGTGGACATCTTCGGCTACCCCATCTCGGAGGAGTTCAGCGAGGGTGGGCGCACCGTCCAGTACTTCGAGCGCGCCCGCCTCGAGTACTACCCCGACCTCCAAGGCACCCGCTACGAGACGCAACTCGGCCTGCTCGGCAGCGCCCTGACCGGCGACCGCGTCTTCCCGACCGCCCCGGCGGTGCCGGAGACGCCGACGCGCCGCTACTTCGCCGCGACGCGGCACACGCTGGCGGGCGGCTTCCTGGCCTTCTGGGAGGCCAACGGCGGCACCGACATCTTCGGCCTGCCCATCTCGGAGGAGTTCACCGAGGAG
>CALMDI010000539.1 GCA_937864975.1 uncultured Chloroflexota bacterium
TACGTCGAGGACTTCCGAGCGTACATCGACCTGCCGGACGACTTCAGGCTCGGCTTCGAGGCTGGTGGCTTCGCCCAGCAGCCCGACCTGCTTGACCAACTGCGGACGGTAGAGCGTGCCGCCGTTGGCGATGGTCGCGACCATGCGGACGACCTGAAGCGGCGTGACTTGAAGATAGCCCTGACCGATTGCCATATTGACGGCTTCGCTGAAATTCCATTCCGCGCCGAGGTTGGCACGCCACCATTCGGGATCGACAATTAGCCCATCGGCTTCAGGCAGATTTTCGAGGTCGGTACGCTCGCCGAAGCCCATCTCGCGAGCGTAATTCGGCAGCAGGAAGGGATCGACGCTGTCGAGCCGGTAGCCGACTTCGTAGTAAAAGGGGTTGCAGCTTCGCGTAACCGCCTGCGGCAGCGTGATCGTCCCGTGACCGCCTGCCAGCCAGTCGTAGCGGGTGATGTCGCGGCTCCAGATGCCGGTGCACGTAAAGCGCTCGTTCAACTGGTAGACGCCGCTGTCGGCAACCGCGATGGTGGACACGAGCTTCATGACCGAGCCGAGCGGGTACGCGCCGAGCATGGGGCGGTTCAACTGAGGGCGGCGCGGGTCGGTCTGCACGTCGGCAACGACCGTGTCTGCCTGCGCGCGCCCCATGACCGGAAACGTGGTGAAAGCGTTGTTATCAAACGAGGGATAGCTGACCATCGCCAGAATTTCGCCGGTGTTGACGTTCATCACGACGACGGACGCGCCGTTGGAATTGGTCGCCCAGCTTTCCGACGCCTCGGAATAGGCTTCCGCGACGATCTGGTATATCTTCGCCTGGAGCGTGGCGTCGAGCGTGAGCCAGACGCTTTGCGGCGGCTGCGAGCGAACCGTGAGAATATCGCGCAGCACCTGCCCGCCCGGCGTGACGATGGTTAGCTCGCCGCCCGGCTGACCGCGCAGGGTTTCGTCCCACGTCTGCTCAATGCCGCTGCGCCCGATAATCGAATCCTGCTCGAAGCCTGCGGCTTCAATCGCCGGAATCTGGGTTTCGTCGGGATAGCCGACGTAGCCAATGATGTTGGACGCCACCGGTCCGTTCTCGTAACGGCGCACAGACAAGCCGACGAATTCCGCCGCGCAGGTGTTTTCGAGCTGGACGTGCATCGATTCCCACACCGCAGGCTCAATCGTGCCCATGTCCATCAACCAGTTCGACGGGCGAGCTTCGAGGGTTGCCTGAATCTCGAAAATGTTGCTGCCCAGCGCCGTGGCGAGCGCGCTCATGCAGCCCGGAAAATCGGGGATTTTGTCGCGGATGACGTTGATGGTGACGACGCGCCCGTTCTGGTCGGCAAGCGTCAGCCCATTGCGGTCGTAGATGTTGGCGCGCGGCGGAATGATCGGGCGAAGGCGGAGGCTCGCGCCCTGCGCCATTTCAGGGAAGATGTCGCCCGGCGTCCACGCCACGCGCCAATCGTTGACGCGCGGATCGACCATCAGCGTGAGGTTGCGATTTGCTTCGGTGAACTCACCCAGGATTCGGGTTTTAAAGGTGACGTCGTAGTTGAAAAGGGCGAGGTCGCCATCGCGCGTGAGTGTCGTGCCCTGATAGTCGATGCTGTCCAGCGTCATCGACGTATTCGACTCCTGATAGAGCGCGGTGAAGGACTCGAGCGGCATGGCTTCCTGACTGGAGAATGCCATCAGCGCGTGCATCGCGGCGTAGTCGCCCAGCTTCCAGTTTTCCAGGAAGTTGCGCGCCACGACCTCGGCGTTCATGAGCGGCGGTTCCGGCGTTTCAGGCTGCGACGCGACGGTGGGCGTGACGGCAGGCGCCTGCGGCTGTGCGGGCTGGCAGGCGGTCATGGCAACAAAGACGGTCAGGAAGGCGAGTAAACGGCGCATACGCTCATCTCAACAAACGTTATCTCAACATTGGCATTATAGACTCGCCTCAAATTTTGCGAAAACGGAGGACAACCCCTCCCTCCATCTCCCTCCCCGTAAACACGATGATTGCTAGTTCTGACGCGAAACCCCACCCTCTGTCTCCCTCCCCGAAATCGGGGAGGGAGAACCTAAAAACGCTGCGTCTAGATTTCCCCTCCCTGAAGTCGGTGCTCAGGGGGTCTGCGCCGTAGGCGCAGACTGAAGTTCCCGCCTTTGGCGGGAACCCCGCGCAAGCGAGACGGGGTGGGGTTGCATGACTAGCAATCAAGGTGTAAACGGAGAGGGAGGGACGTCGAGTTAATTCAGAATGGAAAGGACAGATATCTAACGCTATGGACAAAGTCGTTAAAGTAAATAGGTTCGTTAGCCGCTCTGGGTTGCATCTAAAAGGTGCAACTCGCCGTAATATAGGGTCATAACGAGTAAGGGAAGGACGAATGCCATGCCGAGCAACAGCTATCACTTCATCACGCACTGGCGTGTCGAGGGCGATCTGGACGAGGTGCGAGAGGTCATCGGAGATTCGGCGGGACTGCCGCGCTGGTGGCCGTCCGTGTATCTGGACGTGCAGGTGCGCGAGCCGGGAGACGCGAACGGCGTTGGCAGGGTCGTCGGGCTGTACACCAAAGGCTGGCTGCCGTACACGCTGCGGTGGGATTTCCGCGTGACGGACGTTCAACAGACACGGCTGGCGCTCGAAGCGTGGGGCGATTTCGACGGCACAGGTGTGTGGACGTTTAAACAGGATGGCGCTTTCGTGGACATCACGTATGACTGGAAGATCAACGCCGAGAAGGCGCTGCTGCGCTACCTGTCGTTTGTGATGAAACCGCTGTTTTCAGCCAATCATCAGTGGGCGATGCGGATGGGCGAGGAAAGCCTGCGGCTGGAGCTGGCGCGCCGCCGCGCGAAAACGGCGGACGAACGCGCGCGGATCGCGCCGCCGCCGCCGCCGACGCCTCAGTCGCCGCTTCGGATGTTGTGGAACGCGATTCATCCGCCGACCAGTCGCGTGAGCAATTGATGAGGGGAGCGGCGAAAAGTTCCGCGGGTGGCTATACTTTTAAAGACACGGGGACTATATAAGATCGCATAAATTCAAGTTCGCTAACGGGCGCGTCGGGCGTACAGGTAGGAGAACAGGGCATGGCTGAGGAGACGATTTCGGCGGCATCTCCGGCGGGAACACAACTGGACAGCCTGAGCGCGAACGAATTTGCGCTGGAAATTGAGGGTGAGCGGGCAACGGGCATTTTTCGCATCAGCGGTCTGACGCCGTTCAAGATGGAAATCAAGCCGAGCCTGACGAAAATGCTGCGCGATCCGTTCAAGGTGGTGAAGATGGTGCAGCGCGACCCGCAAAATAGCTTTAACGTGTGGGTGCGCGAAACGATGGGGGCGCGGCAGGACATCGTGCGACCGACGCGCACGCTGGCGGTGGTGGCGCTGGACGATGGCGTCGAGACGCGGCGCTGGACGATCAACGGCGCGTACATCGCAGAGATCATTTATTCCGATTTCAACACGGCGTCGAGCGATTTGATTGAAGAAACGCTGACGATTATGTACGAGAGCATCGACGATTCGGTGCCGGGTAGTGACTAAGATGAAGCGCCAAGCGACAACGATAAAAGCGTAGCGCAGCGCCTCAGAGAAACAGAGGCGCAGAGGGGGCGACCGAGCCGGTCGCCCCCTCTGCTTTGTCGGGTTGAAGGCTTTGTCAATTAGCGGTCGTAGCGCACGCCCGACTCGATCAGTTGGTTGCGGAGCAGCAGGGCGCGAGGGTCTACCGGCTTTTGCTTGTCGATCAGGTGACAGATGGTGATATCGACGGCGCGCAGCATCGCCGTATCGAGGTCGCGCTCGGCGTCGGCGCGCAAGTCGTTGACGCCCGGAAAACTGCGGGTCGGCTCGATCAAATCGCCCAGATAGACGACTTTTTCCAGCGTGCTCATCCCCGGCGCGCCCGTCGTGTGGCGGGCACTCGCTCGTTCCAGCCTCGGATCGTCAAATCCGAAAATCTCGTTGGCGAGATGATAGGCGACGATGCCGTGAAGCAGCATCGGCACTTGGCGGTCGCCATCGTCCATCGGTAGATTGTGCGCCCTGGCGTAATCCAATAGCTCGCCGTTCGACCAGTGCTTCGCCGCGTCGTGAATCCAGCCCGCGATGCGGGCGCGCATGACGTCGTCTCGCGCGTAACGCCGCGCGAGACGGTCGACCGTCTCGACCACGCCTTCGACGTGCGGCAGACGGCTTGGCTCAAGCTTCGCCTGTGCCCACGCTTTCACGCGCTCTTCAAGATCAAGCGAATAGAGGACGGCAGTATCGGATTTTTTTAGCAAGGGTGCGCTCCTCTGAAACCTGGGCACGCAGCACGAAGCTCCCCACCGGGCGAGTGCATACGCGCGATGCAGGGCAATCACGAATCGTTGTGAGTCGTTAACGAATTAACGCATGAATCTTAACCGGTTGCGCGTTGACAAATTTACCTTGCAACCGATTGGCGGACTCTAACGCAGAGTCGCCAGGGAGTCACATTAAGAATTTTAGACGATCTGCCGCTGCCCCCCGCGCAGGACGATGGCAAAGCCGAGGACGACCAGAAGCGCCATAACGCCGAAGGCAATGAACTTGTAAAGCTGGCTTTCGATGACAAGCGTGAGGACGCCGAAGAAGGCGCAGAACAGGTAATAGGCTGTCACAATCTGCCGCTGGCTGAAGCCCATGTCCAGCAGACGGAAGTGGACGTGTCCACGGTCGCCGGAGAAAGGGCTTTTGCCATGCGCCACGCGGTTGACGACCTGCCAGACGGCATCGAGCAGCGGCAGCCCCATGACGAGCAGAATCGTCGCCATCTTCGCGCCGCCGATGATGCTGAGCGTCGCGAGAATGTAGCCGAGGAGGAACGCGCCGCCGCCCATGAAAATACGCGCCGGGTAGAAGTTGAACAAGAGAAAGCCAAGCGATGTGCCCATAAGCGCCAGCGGCAGCAGGCTCACGCTGGTCTGCGGCGGCTCGACCTGAAAGGCGCTGTTGATAAACAGCATCGTCCCGGCGATGAAGGCGACTCCCGCCGCCAGCCCGTCCAGCCCGTCGAGCCAGTTGACGGTGTTCATCATGCCGACGAGCCAGAAGAAGGTGAGCGTGACGGTGACGAGGTAGGGGAACGGGTCGGTCTGCTGTCCGGTGAAGGGGTTGTTGAAGAACTCGATGAAAATCTGAAAGCTGATGGCGATGGCGGCGGCGACATATTGAGCGATGAACAAGGCTATCGACGGAAGCTCGAGCAGATCGTCCAGCAGCCCGACGATAAAAACAAACGTCGCGCCGATGACCAGCCCGGACAGGCGAATGATTTCGTAGGGATCCATGCGGGGCACGGGCAAAAGCTGCGCGACCAGCACGGCTGTGATGAAGCTGCCATAGAGGACGACCGCGCCGAGCTTGGGCACGCTGCGCCGGTCACCTTCGTTGACGCGCCGCCCGCCTGCCGCCGCGAGGACGCCAAAGCGCCGCGCCAGCCCGATGCTGAGCGGCACGAGGATGAGCGCGAGGCTGAGCGCCAGCGCGAAAATGACGATCATTGCTCCAGCAGGTGCCAAACCGCGCCTGTCTCTCAGCGATTGACGGACGCGGTAATGGTAGAAGGGTTCGGGGGAATTGTCGATAGCGATTAGCGGTCAGCAAGCAGCGGTCAGCTTTCAGCAAAAGATTAAAAAGTTAACGCAAAGGCGCAAAGGACGCAGTGGCGCAGGGAAATAAATAGATACTGTGATTGCTAGTTGCCATGCTGTGGACGCGAAACCCCACCCTCTGCCTCCCTTGCGCGGGGTTCCCGCTAAAG
>CALMDI010000540.1 GCA_937864975.1 uncultured Chloroflexota bacterium
TAGACGCCGCTGAAGCGGCGCGAACGGGGCAAACCGAAGTTCCCGCCTTTGGCGGGAACCCCGCGCGTGTTGCTCTGCGTTAGGTTTTTGAATTGGCTTTTAGCTGAAAGCTGACCGCTGATGGCTGACCGCTAAAACTCCACTTCGGCGCGCGTGTACATCGCGCCCGGTCCCAGCGTGCCGCTGGCGTCGAACAACTGGCGCATGTTCGCGCCGCCGACGAAGACGAACGCGTTGGCGAACCCCGGATACTGGAAGATCGTATACAGAAGCTGTGCCTGCATACGCGCGTCGCTGCACACGCCCACCATCTGCAACGAGCCGCCGAGGTTGACCGTTACCGTATCGCCGGTGAGACTCACGTTCTGCACGGTCAGCGGCGAGTTATAGAGCGCGTTGATAAAGCCGGAGCCGCCGTAGGTCTCCGTATCCACGTTGAACAGCGCTTCCAGCGACGCGCGAATGTCGCTGGCGATCACACCGGAACGCGCGCCGTCGGTCGAAATGCCGACGACCGAATCATCGCAGCCGACTTTGGGACCGCTCAAGCCCGCGTCGCCAGGAATAATCAGGTAAAATCGAACAGGGTCGCCGGGGAACGAAGTTGGCTCGGTCGTCACGACGGCGTTCGGCACGCGCAGCACCTGCCCGACCTCAATCGCGTTGGGATTGGCGAGGCAGTTAGCGCGGGTCAGCTCGCTGACGGTCGTGCCGCCGCGCTGCGCGATGCGAAACAGCGTGTCCCCCGCCGCGACGGTATAGGTCGCCCAGTCCGCGCGAGCCGTGCAGTTGACCACGGTGGGCGGCAAAACAACCTGCGGCGCGCTGGTTAGCGTCGGGCGCGGCGGCAAGGTGGGGATCGTCGTGCTCGCGGGGCGCGCGGTCAGCGTCAGCGCTGGCGTAGACGTGAGCAATGGGCGCGGCGTCTGCGCGCTGGTCGCGCCGAGCGTGCATCCGGCGGCGATCAGGGCGAGCAGCGCGATCAGAGCAAGGGCGCGATAAGATACCATCATGACTCCTGGTTGGGATCAGGTTCTATACCCATAGACTCACAGACGAGTCATTTCGTTCCAAACCGATCATGGCAAACCGATTGATTTACATTGCCAACATTCGCCTGCCGACCGAGAAAGCGCACGGCTTGCAGATCATGCAGAACTGCGAAGCCTTTGCCGACGCAGGCGAGGAAGTCGCGCTGTGGACGGCGGGGCGCATTAACACCCGCGCGATGCGGCAGGTGCGCGACGTGTGGGCGCATTACGGCGTGCGCCCGAACTTCTCCATGCGCCGCCTGCCATGCCTCGACCTGCTGCCGCTGGTGCCGAACCAGACGCATGTGCTGGCGCGCGCGATCTTCTACCTCCAGTTGTGGACGTTTGCCCTGTCGGCGCTTCTGGCGGCGCGTCGCGTCAAAACCGACTGTTTCTACAGCCGCGATCCGGTCGTCCTGCTGCTGCTGAGCCTCGTCAAGCCGCGGCGCAAGCTGGTGTACGAGGCGCACCGCTTAGCGCACGGGCGCGGCGGGCGCTGGCTCCAGCGGCGCGTGATGAGCCGCGTCGGAACGATTGTCGCCGTGACCGGTCCGCTTGGAGAAGATTTAGCCAAACGGGGCGCTGACCCGGCGCGCGTGATCGTGGCGCACGATGGCATTCGCGCCGAGCGGTTCGCGCAGATGCCGACGCGCGAGGAAGCACGGCGCTCGCTCGGCTGGTCGCCCGATGCGTTTATCGTCGGTTACGTCGGACGGCTGCACACGATGACGATGGACAAGGGCGTTGGCATCCTGATCGACGCGCTGGCGAACGTGGAAGGCGCGTCGCTGGCGCTCGTCGGCGGACCCGACGACATGGCGGAAAATCTGCGCGCGCGCTGGATCAATTTCCGGCTCGATCCGGCGCGCTTTCTCTACGCCGGTCAGGTCGCGCCGGATCAGGTGCCGCTTTACCTGAGCGCGTTCGACGTGTGCGCCATGCCCTTCCCCTACACCGAGCATTTCGCGCGCCATGCCTCGCCGATGAAACTGTTCGAATACATGGCGTCGCGCCGTCCAATCGTTGCCTCCGACCTGCCTGCCGTCTCCGAAGTCGTGCGCGATGGCACGTCGGCGCTGCTGACGCCACCGGGCGACGCGAAGGCGCTTTCGGCGGCGATTCGACGGCTGCGCGAGAACGCCGGTCTGCGCGACTTCCTCGCCGACAGCGCCTATAAGCGCGTGATGGCGCGTTATACGTGGCAGGAGCGCGCCCGACTCATCCTCGGCAAAATGCGCGCGCCGCAGATATGAAAGCTGCCCTGCATATTGGACTGCTGACGAGCGACCTGCGCCACACGCATGGCTGGGGGTCGTACAGCCTGAGCCTCGTCGAAGCCCTGCGCGACGCCGGCGCGCGCCTGACGATTCTCGCCTCGCGCAACAGCCCGCCCGTGAGCGGCGTGGATATTCTGCCGATACTGCCCCCCCTCGCGCCCCGCGAGCGCGGCACGCTCCTCAGGCTGGGGACGAGGCTAACGTGGGCGCGCTCGGCGCTGCGCCACTGCGACGTGATTCATGCCACGGTCGAGCCATTCGCGCCGCTGGCGGCGGCGGTGGCAGGCGCGCGCCCGTTGCTCGTCACCGGGCATGGAAGCTACGTGCGCGTCGATCAGGCATGGCGCTTCCCCGTCAACCGAGTCTATGCCTGGGCGTATCGCCGCGCGCTGCTGGTGTGCGTCAGCCGCTACACCGCGCGCGCCGCCGAAGAAGCGCTGCCGGGAATTCGCACCACCGTCGTCAACAACGGCGTGGACGCCGCGCGCTTCGCCAACCTGCCCGCGCTCGAACCGCCGAAACACGCTCCGACCGTGCTCTGCGTCGGCGCGGTCAAGGCGCGTAAAGGCACCCTCGAACTTGTGCGGGCAATCGACCGCGTTCGCCAGACGATTCCAAGTGTCCAATGTATGATCCTCGGCAGCCTGACGACCGAACCCGCCTACGTCGAGCGCGTGCGCGCCGAAATCGCCCGGCGCGGGCTTGAAGACGTCGTGCATTTACCCGGCTACGTGCCGGAGAGCGCGCTGCTGGCATGGTATGGCGCGGCGGACGTGTTCGCCCTGCCGTCGATGAACGCCGGTTGGAAATTCGAGGGCTATGGGCTGTCGCTGATCGAGGCGAGCGCCGCCGGACTACCGGTCATCGGCACGACCGACTGCGGCGCGGAAGATGCCGTCGATCATGGCGTGACCGGGCTGCTCGTCTCGCAGCAGGCGGTTGATGCGGCGCTCCCCAACGCGCTCACCAGGCTGCTGACCGACCGGACGCTGGCGGCAGCGATGGGCGCGGCGGGACGCGCCAAAGCGCGACGCCAAACCTGGGCGCGCGTCGCGGAGCAGATGATCGCGCTGTATGCGTCGGAGGTTCGCCGTTAGGTATAGACAGACCTTTGACCCTACGTATCATCTGCGAACGCCGACTCTAGAAAAAGGTCGAGCGCCGCGGTCACGTCCGGCGTCAGGGGAAAGATATGCTCCGCGCCGGGCAGCAAGACCAGCTCCACGTCCACGCCCGCGTCCGCCAGCCGCTCCGCGAAGCGCTCCGAGGCAGCGGGAGGGATGACGGCATCCGACAGCCCGTGGATGAGCAGAAACGGGGGGTCGCCCGCGTCCAGCCAGTAGAGCGGCAGCCATTGGGCAATCGTCCGCGCGTCCGCCGTCAGCGCGCGGCTCGTTCGCCACTCGTCGGGGGGCGTTCGCACGAGCCGGTCGAGACTATTGACAATAATAGACAGCTTGTACGCCGAAAACGTCTGGTAAAATGCCCGCGCCGAGGGCAGCGCGAGGTCAGTGTCCGGTTCGCCCAGCGCGCCCGCGAACGCGATCACACCTTTCACCCGCGCGCGGTTGGGCAGCCGGTTCGGGCAATGCTCAAGAAATAATTCCGGCTCGTCGCCCGTGGCGAGCGTCGCCGCAAGCTGCCCGCCGAGCGACACGCCGAACGTCGCCAGCCGCCCGGCGTCGAAGCCATACGTGTCGGCGTTCGCAGCCACCCACGCCAGCGCGCAGGTCGCGTCGTCCAGCGCTTCCGGCAAGCGCTGGCGATAATCCACGCTGACGGCGGCGTAGCCCTGTTCGACCAGGTGCGCCGCGACGTCGATCATGTTCGCGTCAGCTTTGCCCGCGCCGGAACCCGGAAACATCACCACGACAGGATAAGGCGGCTCCGCTTCCGGCAGATACACGTCCAGTACCTGCCGCGCCTGCCCGCCGGGCACGTAGCGGACATTCTCAAGCGTCGCTTCCGGCGTCGCCTGCTGCGCGCTCAGCGCCAGCGCCCCCCAACAGCAGACACACGCGCCCATCACAACGCGCCAGCAAGAACGCTTTGCGAGCAGCATCCTTCATCCTCGATCCAGACCGTCGCCCCAGTATAGCCAACGCGCGCCGGTTTCGGGCTGCGCTCGGCGCGAGGGAACAGGCGCTTCGCCGCGCCCGCGTCCCGGAACGATGGTCACTGCTCTGTTGCACATAACGAGCTGGCTTCGTCGCGACGGATACACGGGCGCGCCTAGCAGGTCATCTCCTGGCAATTGACCCTCCGTCCCCGGCGTCTTCTTGCGGCATTGTGCCCCCTGCGTACAATTAAGCTATCTCCCACGACGAGGGCGATTTGAAAGCGCAGCCCATGGAAACCACGATCCTCAGTATTAATTTGATTTCATCCAACCCGAATGTCCGCAGTGGACGCCCGGTCATTGATGGCACCGGCATCTGTGTCTCGGACATCGTGGCGGCGGTCAGATTTCACAACATGACGCCTGAGACCATTCTTGAGGACGCCTACCCAGAGCTGACTCTGGCGCAGGTTCACGCTGCCCTCGCGTACTACTACGAGCATCAGACGGACATTGACGACGACATGACGAAGCGTGACCAAATCGCTACCGAAATGAAGGAAAAACGTGTTGGCAGCCGCCATCCGCCTCTATTTTGATGAAAACATGTCAAGCACCGTTGTGGAGGAGCCTCGCAAGCGTGGAATGGATGTGATTACCGTGCAAGAACTCGGCGTCCTGGGCGATACGGACATAAACCATTTAAGCCGAGCAACCACAATGGGCTGTGTACTCTGCACACAGGACGAAGACTTTCTCCAACTCGCTTCACAGGACATTGAGCACACTGGGATCGTATTTGGACGCCAACTGAAACACGGTATCGGCGATTGGGTTAAAGGGCTGGAACTCATCTGTGCGGTCTACACGCCGGAGGACATGCACAACCACGTGGAGTACCTATAGGCATGGCTGACAGCCTGTTCGACAATCGATATCGCTACGATTACATCTATCCGCGCGGGCGTTCCGGCGAGACGTTGCGCGCCGTCGATATTCAGGACGAGGAGCGCGCCGTCGTCATCAAGCGACCCGCGCCCAACGACGCGCCGCCCATTCGCGCCGGGCAGGAAGTCAGCATCCTCAACGAGCGCAAAGCCCTGTCGCGCCTGGCGGGGCAGCAGGCGGTGACGAAGCTGTTGGGCAACGGGCAGTTTTTCGTCGGCGGCATCGCCCACCAGTATATCGTCATGGAACGCGCGGAAGGCGCCGTCGTCGCCGATCTCGTGCTGGAACTGGCGGCGCGCGGCGAGCGCCTGCCCGAACTGGAAATGCTGGTCGTCGTTGACCGCCTGCTCGAAGTGCTCAGCGCGGCGCACGCGCAGGACATCATCTACAACGACGTCGATGCCAAGCATCTTTTCTGGGATCGCATGAATTACCGCCTCAAGATCATCGACTGGGGCAACGCGATTTTTCTGGAAGGCGACGAAAGCACGCCGCAGGGCATCAGCCGTCAGAGCGACATTTATCAGGTCGGCGAGCTGCTGCATTTTATCCTCAGCGGCGGCGGGCGCATCGAGATTCCGCGCGACGCGGGCGACGATTTCCGCGTCGATTTCGGCATGGACGCCGACCGCATTCACTCGCGCCTTCAGACGATTGTGACGCGCGCCGTTCATCCCGTCCAGCGCAATCGCTACCGCAATATTGACGAGCTACGCAAAGAACTGACCGCCTATCGCGAGCCGATTGAGCGCGAGCGCAACAATCTGCTGGGACGAGTCACCGAGCGTCTCAAGCGTGACCGCAGCAAAGACGAGCTGTTCAGCCTGCTCAAGACGCTTGAACCGACGCTGGCGATGGATCCCGGTTACCCGGCGGCGGTCGAGGCGCGGCTGGAAATTCTCAACCGCCTGAGC
>CALMDI010000541.1 GCA_937864975.1 uncultured Chloroflexota bacterium
CCTTTGTTTTTCACCGTAAACTGGCATCGAGCGCTGTCATCGTCTACAGTCAATTGACCCGGATATCATCAGAGTTTCCTCATGAGCGAGCTTCTCGGCTACCTTCAACGCTTAAACGTGCGCCCCGATCCCGACGACCTGACGCCCTCGGACTGGACGCACCTTCAAGCCCATTTTCAGCCGGGCGCGGCTGAAGTGGTCGTCAACGGCGAGCCGGTAATCTGGACGCATATCAATGAAATCGAAGTCGTCAAAGCCGCCCGCGAGCGCGGTCCGGCGGGCTGGCTCGTGCGGCAGATGCTCGGCGAGGATCGCTATCACGTCGGCATCTATTTCGGACATTACGAAGTTGTGCTGCCGAACGTCTCGCTCAAAAGCGCGGAATATGTCGTGCGAAGTATCGCCTTTTACGCGCCGCAGCAGGTGCGGTATAAGGGCGTCCCCGGACTCTCACCAATCGCCAATGAGTGAAACGCCCGACCGCCTGTTGTGGCGCTGCCTCTGTCTTGTCAGCCTATGCTTCATTGCGGCTTGCGCCTCGGCTCCCACCGCGACCCCCCCGCCGACCTTCTGGACGATCACGACCCTCGCCCTTGAGCAACAGATGGATGCGCCCGTGATCTGGCTCGACGCCGCCGAACTCGCGTCGTGGGTCGGCGCGGACGACGCCGGTATCCACCAGGACGCGCGCCGCAGGCGCGATGGACTCTTAAATGCGCCTGTCGTCCTGCCGCTGCCGCCCCGGCACCCCTACAGCCAGCGGAGCGCCGCCGCGGGCGCGGGCAATTTTCACCTGTTCTGGCTGGATGCAGGCGACGATGGCGCGAACGCCCTGTTTTCAGCCGTCCTGACTCCTGACCTTGCGATCCGACGCGGACCGACGCCGATCTCGGATAGGCTGACGCTGCGCTACAGCCTCGCGCCGCTGGACGGCGGGGCGGTTTGGGTGGCGTGGAGCGGCGGAGTGCTGTCGGAACCCGCGATTTTTATGCAATACGTGGACGAAGACGGTCGCCCGCGCCTTTCGCAGCAAGCCGCGACCAACGCCGATTTTCCCGCGCTGGCACGCCTGAACTCAGGCGGCATTCGCTTATTCTGGCTCGTCGGCGGCAGCAGGCGGCTTATGCGCGGCGCGTGGTCAGAGAACCGTCTTGAGCAGGTTACCGTCCTTACCGCGGGCGTCGCCTTCGAGCCGGGAGACCGCCTTGTCAGCCTGAGCGCGGCGCTTGACAGAATTCAGGGCTACGTTTTCTGGAACCTCACCCGCGCCGATGGTCAGGACGAAACGTGGCTCAGCGCCGGGGAAATCGACGCCGGGACGTGGTCGCCGCCGCAGCGCCTGAGCGTTCCATCCGAAACCGTCGCGCCGGTGCGGTGGGCAGCGCCGCTGCCGGGTCAGCACGACGCCCTGCCCGTCGCGGCACAGGTCGGGAATGAGCTTCGCGTGCTGTGGTTTCAGGGGGGAACGGTGGTTCGCGGCGAGACCGTCGCGCCGCTCGCGGCGGACTTGCTCGCCCCGCCGGGGATTTACAGCGATGGCGCGCGGCTTGTCGTGGCGTGGTCGGAACCCACCCCACAGGGCGTCGCCGCGCTCAACGTCGCGGTTCAGCCCTGAGCGGGGATGTTTGTTTCGACTCAAAACGCACAGAGAGTGTCTCCGCGCATTGGCTTAACAGGCGCTGATGCGGTCGAAAAAGAAGATCAGCTCGTTCGCCGCTTCTTCGACGTCCTCGTAGCCGTGTTTCGCGGCATCCTGCTGTGCCGCGATCAAGCCGCTCCGGTGAACGCTCCTGAAGTCGCCAATCGGGAACGTGTAATGCGCGGGGCTGGTGCGCGGCTCGTCCGTCTCGACGGCGAGATGCCAGCGCGCGTACTCGTCGATGCCGTTTTCGTCCAGAAAGCGCGCGGCGGCAGTGGGCGACGGCTGCGCCTGACGCCAGACCGTGCTAATGCGGTAGTCGCCCTCGCCGATCCTCTGCTCGGCAAATTCGACGCCCGCGGGATTGACCTTGATCGCCATGTCCGAACCTCCTCGTCGACCTGAAGAGAGGACGCTGTGAGACGCGACAGGCTTACGTGACTCATCCCGGTCGGAAGACGACTCGATAGCTGGTCACGACGCGCTCGCCGTCGTCGGTCGTGCAGGGGGTTGCCGCCAGCGGCTCAGTCGTCGGGTCGGACTGTCCCGGCAGATCGACCGTATAGCCCACGCCGGGCTGCATCGTAAAGTCGGCATAGCCCGCACCACGCTCCGGTTTCAACCCGGTATAGAACGTGTCGCTGCCCGCTTCCCAGCGCACGCGCACCGCCTGCCCCGGCAGCCCTTCGCCTTCGTCATCCTGCGCGAAGACTTCGATCACGCCCGAAAGTTCGGCGTCGCAGAATGTCGAGACGCTGATCAGCACAAAATCCTGGCTTGGAGCGCTGGTCGGCACAATGACGCGGAACGGCGTCGCCGTGGGACCGGCGGGCGGCGCCGGCGTTGGCGTCTTGGTCGCCGGTGGGATGAGCGTCGGCGTCGGCACAACCACGTCGATCACCGCCGTCGCTTCGGGATCCTGCATCAGGATCAGCGTATCCGCGCAGCCGCTCTTGCCCTGAAGCTGGTAGAAGGTCATCAGGCTGCGAATGGCGCGCAAGCCGCTGTTGCTCTCGACGTAGCCCGTTCGCGCGAGGTCGCACGCGATTTCCGCCGCTTCCTGAATCGGGTCGCCGGGCAAACGCAGGTCAAGCAGCCGACCGACGGCACGGTTCAGGTCGCCGTCATAGGTGTAATCGAGCATGATGGCGACGACATAATGCGCCTTGTCGGCGTCGCGAAGCTGCCACGGCTCGGTATCGAACTCGACAACTGGGTTCACACCCCAGGCATAGCCCAATCCCAGCGCAACCCCCACCGCCAAACCGAAGAAAACACCGACCCAGTTCAAATAGAAGCGCGGGCGCAGATACTTCCGCGCCGGTTCCTGCTGCGGAACCGAGGCGTACCCGCTCATGACGACTGCCCCGGCACGCTCACCTGACGATAGGGTTCCATGATGGGCGTCAGCCGTCCAAGCCCCTCGGCAAGCACCACCAGCGGGCGAATGTCGTCCACGTCGCGCGAGTTGGTGATAAATCGCTCGGTCACGTCCTGCACATGCTGCGGCGCGTTATCCACGCCCAGAATACGCAGGCGGTCAATCGCGCCGGACAGGTCGCGGTCGACCACGTAGCCCCCGGCGATCATGACCGTATAGTCGTCTTTGTAGCGCTGGCTTAAGCCGCTGGCGGGGCTGTCGACGTATTCGACCGGGAACTGCACCCAGCCCAGGAACAGCCCCAAGCCGATGCCGACGATCAACCCGGCGACGAGCGAAATCAAAAATCGAGACATCTCGACCCTTCGGCAGAACCCTGTTGCAAAGGTTTATCTTACGTGTGATATAGGGTTTACGCAAAGGCGGTGAGGGGCATCTCAGGACGCGCGAATCGACTCCAATCGCGCCAGCACGTCGTCACGCTGCGCGAAGGGATAAACCTCCGTCCATGCCAGCACCCATTCGTAATCGCGCGCCGCGGCGTCGGCTTCGTCGCGCGCCTCGTGAAGCAAGCCGCGCAGGTAATGGCGCGTCGCCGTATCGCCGTCCGCCAGCGCAGCGTTGATCGCATTCAGCCCCGCGAGGGTATTGCCCAGGCGGTAATGAATCTGGGCGGCGTACTCCTGAGCCGTTGCCGCGTCACCCGGGGAAAGCTCTTGCAGATCGAGCAGCAGCGCCAGCGCCGTATGCAGCGATTGCTCGTCCTCCGGCGCCGCTTCGTCGATCAGGAGTCGCGCGCGCAGCAGATTAATCTCGGCGTCCGGCACGACTCCCTGCCCCAACAGCGCATCCGCGGCGCGCAGCGCCAGCGCCGTCTCGCCCGCGTCGTACGCCACGTTCATTTGCATCGCCCGGATCGCAGGATCATCCGTTCGTTCCAGCGCGCGGTTCAGATCGCTCAACGCGAGGCTGTACTGCCCCTGCCGGCGGTAAACGTCGGCGCGCGCCGTGAGCGCGGCAACCGTCCTCTCCGAATCGTCGTCGGTCGTCAGCGCGCGCGAATAGGCTTCGAGCGCCAGGTCGAGCTTGCCTTCCATCGCCCGCGCGTCGCCCAGCAGCTTATATGCCAGCGGCGTGCCGGGGAAGTAATAGACGTATGCTTCGGCATAGGCGACCGCTAGTCCTGGCTCCTGCTGCGATAGGGCAACATTCGTCCGCAGTTGGTGCGCGGCTTCAATTTCCGGGTTCATATACAGCGCCAGAAATGCCTGATACATTGCCCGTTCCTGGTCGCCCTGCGCCGAGTAAAGCCTGCCGCTCTCCAGAATCAGCGGAATATTGTACGCAAGCTCCGGCACCGCCAGCGCGCTGTCGATGACCTGCCGCGCCCGCGCGTAATCGCCGCTCAGCCGGTAATGTCGCGCCAGCGCCAGGTGAACGTGCGCGTCGCGCCGGTCCTTCTGAAGCGCCGCGTTCGCGTAATTCACAAGCTGTTCTTCGTAAGCGTCCGCGCTCGCCTCGTCCCCCACCGCCGCCGACTGATCGGCAAGATAGCTGTAGACAATCGCGTAAGCCGCGTCGATGATCGGCTTGTATTCGGCGGTGTTGCTGGCGGTTAATCGCGCTTCGGCGTTCGCCAGCGTTCGCAGCGCGCCCTCCCCATCGCCCGACGCGGCAAGCGCCAGCGCTTCGTAGTAATACGGCACCGGGTCGAACAGATCCTGCACCGCCGCGCGCTCGGCGGCAAGAGTCGGCAGCGCCCGCGCGATTTGTCCGTTATCAACCATCACCACCGCGTTTCGCAGCGGCTGACTCTGAATGCGGGGATACGTGTCGGTCGGGCGCGGCGGCGCGAGCGGGTCATAAGCGGGCACGTTCGGCGGCACCGTCGGGCTTGGGGTCAGGGTCTGCGCCGGAGTCGGGGACGGGGTCGGCGTCATGCCGGGGGTTGGGGTCGCGGTCAGAGTTGGCGTCGGCGTGTGCGTGGGAGTCGGCGCGAACAGGACGGCGCGCGTGGCGCGATTGTTCAAGACGACCCATCCGATCACACCGCCGACAAGAAGCACCGCGACGACCGCGGCAGCTACGATCACTGCCCGCCGTGATACGGCGGGATGCTCCCCCGCCCGTCGGCGGGTCTTGCGTATCCACGGAATCGTCTCTTTTGGGCGCAGCGTTTCGAGATAATCCGCGACAATCCCTTCCACCTGGCGCTGCGCTTCACCGATCTGTTCCACGGACGGCATCGGCACGGTCGCCATCGCGTCCAGTCCGGAGGACGCCGGTTCGCTGCCATGCATCAGGTCGTCGAAGGAGCCAAAAAAGGGAGAAATGAAATCGGCTGAGGTCGAATGAGCATCCTCGGCGCCCTGAAGCGCCGTGAGCGCCTTGCGCGCGGTCGTGTTGTCGGGGTTAATCTGAAGTGTTTTTTGCAGGCAGAACAGGCGCTCGCGTGGATTCACGGCAACGCTTGCCATCCACAGCCACGCCGCTTCGCTGCCCGGCTCCAGTCGAATCGCCTGCTGAAGCAACCGGCGCGCTTCGCCCGTGTCACCTGCTTTGGCGGCGGCAATCCCTTCGACGCGAAGCGCTTTCGCGCGGTCGACCGTCACACCCTCGCTCCCATCCACTGATCGCTACTTTTCAGTGTATGAGAGAGCGGACATAACAATCGTAAAGACCGCCTGAAAGAAAGCTCGCCAACGGGAAAACCCGCTGGTCATCAAGCCTTCCCGGCAATCATGGTTTTGCGTAGCGCGGGTTTAAACCGGGGGCCAGGGATAATTCGGACCCGAACCCGGCAGGGGATAGCGTCGCGTCTTGAGGATGTTGCGGACGCGCGCCCGGAAGGTGTTGATTTCGTGCTGCGTCAGCAGCGCGCCCAGATCCTCGAGCACGCGATCCAGCACGCTCA
>CALMDI010000542.1 GCA_937864975.1 uncultured Chloroflexota bacterium
CCTATGTGAGTCTGCCAGCTAGATTGTTGACCAAGAAGACTCAAGCCGATGAGAAAGACCTGCATCAATATCCCAATGACAAAGAGCCATGCCGCTCCAGCGTAAGCGTAGCGTGATAATCTGATTCTTGGCTCCACATTGACCTCCCTATAGCAGTCATTAAAGCATAATCATCGCGGTCCAGATACTTCCCAGGTTGACCGGAAGCTGCCGCCAGTAGTTCCCGTAATCGGCAGTATGCCAGACGTCGCCGTTGCTCAATCCGGCATAAAGGTGTCCGGGCGCATCACGATCAGGAAGAAGCGCATAGGGCATATTGGGCAGTGGTTGAGGCAATCCACCGTTCAGTTTCTCCCAGGGCGCATCGCCGGATTTTCGGAAAATGAAGGCTTCAGCCTTGCCCTCGACATGTGCTTTAAACGGTCCGGGCGATGCAGAAATGTACCAGACATCCGGACGGGCAGGGTCGGCGCCGACTGCAAAGCTATAAATGCGGTCTAATCCTTTTCTGGATGGACGAACCCCCCCACCGCGCATGAGTTGGATAAAGTCAACCAGGGTTGCACGATCCGGCTGCTGCCAGGTTGCGCCCCCATCCCGGCTGAAGGCAGCACCATATCCGCCTGCTTCGTATACCCAATTCCCATCCGCAGCGTGAAAGGTCAGCGAATGACAGTCACGAATAGCCCCGGTCAAATGACCGGTCCACGATTTGCCCCCATCCACACTTCGCAGTACTGCACCAGCCTCGACTCCGGCAACGATCACGTCTGGGTCAGTGGGTGAAAGGGCAATCGCCAGAACATACGGGGCGCCCGCCTCGGCAGGCGTAAACCAGAACCAGCGTCTCATTCGCCGGAACGACTCCAATTCCATCCAGCTTTGTCCATCATCCGATGATACAAACACACCCGGCGGCTTCGTTCCCGCGAAGATCAGACCGGGTTTAGCCGGGCTTACCGCAAGCGCTTTGACGATATGTCCCTTCATACCGGAGAGTTGCCATGTTTTGCCCCGGTCGTCAGACCGAAGCACCCCATGGTCATGTGTCCCGGCATAGACGACGTTTGGGTTGTGCGGGTCAGCGGCTAGGCAGCGCACATTCGTGCCGTCGAGCAGGAACTCGACTGACCAGTTACCGTTTGCGCCGCATTCTGCCCGTACCAACCTGCTGCCATTGGTTGACACAAAAACCTTGCTCATATCGATCACCTCCCGGACACGGTTTGGTCTGGTGGCACCAACGCCTGGACATTCCTGCTGGATGACCAGGATATAGACCCATTCGCTATAGCAAAACCGTTTCCCCCGGGTTTTCGAGCAGATCTTTCAGATAGCCAAACTCAGCTCTCATCTCCCTTTTGACACTGGCGGCAATCAGCGGCTCGGCTAATCTGGAAAAGCCTCCTGGCTGCATCTCCATCCGGCATGTGACTTTGGTGCCTTCTGGCGTAACTTCAAAGAGGTAGGATGCCTCTACCGATATCGGACCGGATGTCGTTCTGAAAGTGACGACCTTATTGGGCGTGTATTCGGTGAACTCATTGCTTGCTTCCAGTTTCCGCCCCAAAAATTTGCGGATGAAGGTAAATTGTGTCCCTATACCAAGCGTTTCCGCCGTCGTTTTTCGCACTTCTAGCAGTCCGGTTTGCCACTCAGGGGCATTTGTAAGGTCACTCACATAGGCAAAGACTTCCCCAATTGGACGATGGATAATGATGCTGTCCTCTACATTAATCATGTCGCCCCTCGTGCTGATCCAGGTAAATGTTTCGGCATCAAGGCGGAAAACTGATAACAGCCTTCGTTCTTATGTCCTTGTACTCAGCCTATAACAACAGATGTCCCGATGCCATGAGCAGAAGACACATTCTGGCCGGGAACAAGGACCATTAGGATCGGGATATATTCCCGATTTACCACGGGATCCCCGAACGACGTGAGATATTTGATCAGGGTCGCCCTGCCCTTCTTTCGCTCCGCTGGTAACTGCACCTGGACACAAATTTGCTTTTGGCTCAAGTCGAGAACGAGTGAGGACGAACAAGAGCAGCAATAAAAGGCGGCGAAATCGCCTTCAAGTTGACGTGAAATTCGTAGATCGCCACGTAGCCATAAAGATAACGCTTAGGCACGCCGCGAAATGGACGCAGGAAGTTGCACAAGCCGACCCACATGCCTTCGTCGCTGTTGGTGTGGGTTTCATACCAGCCGTCGCCATCCTCCTCGCGCGCCCATTCCTTCGTGCCATGACAGACGGTGACCCGTGCCCGCTTGAGCGGGTTGTAGCTGTCATACTCGTCGGTATAGACCAGCGCCTCCGGCTGGGTGAAGCGCTCGACAAACGGACAGAGGGTGCTGCCTTTGGTATCCAGCGCCACCCGCAACCGCACTTGGCCGCTCTCACGTCCAATCACCCCCAAGACCGGCGGACGGTCATTGGCATACTTCCCCCGACCGCGCCGTTTATTCGCCCGGCAACGCGGCGGGTCGAGCGGGTCGAAGTGGTCGACGCCTTTTTTCCCCCGCGTTCTGGAAGAGTTCGTCGGCTTCCACAACCTGATCGTTTAACGGGGTGTCGGTCTGCAACGGGGCGGCGTTGGCTTGGATCAAATGCCGCAGGGGGGTTATCGTCGTCTTGCTGCGCCCCAGTTCGCGCGCCAGCGTTGCCGCGCTCTCGCCTTTCAACACCCCGCGCACCAGCAACACCACCTCCGGCGGCGGCAAATGGCGCGCCTCGAAGATCGTCCCGCTGTAAAGGTTATAAATGCCGTGACAACCTTTGCAGCGATAGACGATCAACTGACTCTGGCGCGTCCGACGGAACTCGCTGGCGTCTGCCCACGCTGCGTTGCAGTGCGGACACCGCAGCCCGTCCGGGTGGAAGTGTTCTAAAATCCACTCCGTACTGGCTTTGTCGCTCATTAGGTCAGTGATTGGAAAGTCCATGACCCCAGTTCTAGTTCGTTTTCACTCCTTTTGTACTTGAGCCAACGCTTTACCCATCCTATTCATGATGTCGCTACACTAGCAATCAAGGTCTAAAGGGGTTAACAGCTTCTTCGCGCATACAACTCCAATCGCAAATCGGGCGCATCCAGCACGACCTCACACCGGCGATAATCTTCTTCGAGCAGCGCCATGAATACTGCCATATTCGAGCGCGCGTCCCGCGGCACGTAAGCGAGCCAGACGCGATCATGCGCCGACAGCCGTTCGAGCGCCTCGGCGTGTTCCGCGGTCTGCGCCTCAGGGCTGCCCTTCGGCTCGACGTTGTCGAACGCCATGCCGCGCCGTCGGTAATAGAAATCGGCGGTCCGGTCATAGGTAATCGACGCCATGCCATCCGACAAATAATTGACCACAAAATCGCCCGGAAGCCCATCCTCGCGCAGCGCGTCGTCAATCGCGTGCAGCGGGAAAACGTAAGGCGCGCTCGGCGTCTCGACAAAGAACTGCGAATTGCCCACGTTATAGACGCCGGATACCACCCAAACGGCAAGGAGTGCCGACGCCAGCAGCGGAACCCGCCGAAGCCGGTCGATGCCGAGCGCGACGAGCAGCGCCAGCAGCGCCCACAACGACAGAAGATAGCGAATCCGCGTGACCGGGATGATCTGAAACAGCTCGTTGAGCACGCTTACCACGAGAATGGCGACTATCGTGACGACCCACAAAAAGCGAGCGCCGCGCCCGCGCGCCAGAAGCGCCGGCAGCAAGCTTAACACGGGCAGGAGCAGCGAGCCGTTGCCAAAGAGGGTTGCCAGCAGTTGCAGCAGGTGACGCGTGCCAATGGCGCGGTCGTGCAGCGTGTCCGCCTCTGCCGCCAGCCCAACGCCCGCCAGCAGCGACGGCAGCCACGGGAGAAACAGGGCAAATGCCAGCGCCGCGATGCCGGTGATGTGCCACCAGCGGCGATTCTTCGGAGCGAACACCAGATGGTAGACCGCCAGCCCTGCCATCGGGATCAGGGTGAGGTAATGCGCGTACAGGACGGCGACGAGACAGGCGAGCCAGCCGAGCCACAAGGCGCGGTTCGCCTGAGGCACGCGCAGCAGGCGCGCGTACACGATCAATGCCATCACCACGAGGAAGGCGACGAGTGTATACATGCGAATTTCGTGCAGGTAATAGACGAAAAACGCCGACGTGCCCAGCACAACCGCCGCATAAAGCCCCACTCTCCGCGAGACGAGATCGACGCCGAGGCGGTACGTCCCGGCGACGGTCAGCACGCCGAACAGGAGTGAGAACGCCCGCAGCGCCGCGGGTTCCCAGCCGACCGCCGCGCCCCACCCACCGAGCAGGGTAAAGTAACCGGGGGCGTGCCACGGGTTGCGTGTCGCCACGCGCGCCCAGATGTCGGCGGGCGACAGCGGACCATACGCGCCGCCGCCCGCGTCGTAAATGGAGAAGTATTCGTCCAGCCAGATGGAATCGCTGTCGAGGCTGCGCGCGCCGAGCCAGAAGGTGATCAAAAGCAGCGGAATCAGCCGCCAGCGCGACGGCGCGGCGCGCATCATTCCAGCGTGACGGAGCCGACGCGCAGCATCACGCCTTCCGCGCCGCCCGAATCGCGCCCGGTGAGCTGCTCCCCGGTTTGCCAGGCATAGACGCCCGCGCGCACTTCATACTCCCCTGCCGGTAAATCTGTCAGCGGAATCGCCGCGCGCTGGCAGTCATACACGGCGGGACGCAGCCCGTAATCCGCCTGCCCGACCTTGTTCCCGGCAGCGTCGATCAGGTGCAGCGCCACGGAGTAGGTATGCAGCGGCACGTCCGCTCCGATCTGCCAGGACAGAACTGCCGAGAGACTGCCGTCGATTGGCGACACGGTCAATTCACTGCCGACGAGCGCGATACGGTCGCCAAACTGAAGCTGAGGAACGGCGGGGCGCGTGTCGGGAATACAGCAGACGTCGGACTGAGCATACAGCGTCAGCCGCAGGTTGCGCTGCTCGCGGATCACACCGCATTGCAGATACGTTTCCTCAAGTCCCGCCTGAAACTCACTCAGCAGCGGCGGCGGGTTATCGGGCATGTAGGCAAACCAGAGGCGCTCCACGCTCTGCAAATCGCGGAAGCGGTCGCCGTGGACGACGCGCTGATAATCGTCGGTCGTTTCGACCTGCATGTTTTCCACGCGGTCGATCATCCCGGCGAAGTAGAATTCGGCGTTTTTGCGATAGCGCTGCCCCGGCAGCCCCGGCGGGAAATAATTGATGAGCCAGTCACCCGGCTGAATGCGCCCGCGCATTTCGTGGACTTCGTCCTGCATCGGGAAAATGTAGGTCGAGCTATCCAGCCCGGCAATGAAGGCGGGCGTGACCGTTCCGGTGAAGCCCAGGACGACCCACGCCGCCAGTCCCACAACAGGCGGAATATTCCAGCGCCGCAAGCGGTCGATGCCGACGGCGACGATCAGCGCCAGCAGCGGGAACAGCGTAATCAGGTAGCGGATGCGGCTGACCTTGATGATCTCCAGGACGCCGTTGATCGTCAGGATGAACATGAGCAGCGCCAGCGCCAGCAGCCACGCGCGCTGCACGACGCGATGATGGATCGCGGTCAGCGACAGGACGGCGAACACGAGCAGCAGGACGACGTGCCCGTTGCTGAAAATATTGAACAGCCACGTCAGGACTTGCTGGTTATCGAGCGCGAGGTCGTGCAGTTCTTCGGCGGCGACCGCGCGGTTGAGTCCCGCGATCAGCGCACCGATCCACGGCGTAAAGGCGAGCGCCGCCAGCGCCAGCGCGCCCAGCACGCGCCACCAGCGCCGACGGCTCAGATGCCCGTCGCGAACGTCGCGCCACGCGAACAGGACGTGATAGACGCCGACTGCGATCAGCGGCAGCGCGGCGAAATAATGCGTGTAGAGCATGGCGACCGCGCCGCCGATCAAGCCGAGCCACTCGATCCGGCGAGGCTCGG
>CALMDI010000543.1 GCA_937864975.1 uncultured Chloroflexota bacterium
GCGCAGATTGTGTGACTGCGGCGACCAGCGGCTCCCGACGACGCGAATGCCCTCAAACGGCGGGCGGAACGCGCGGTTCCAATCATCCAGCAGTTCTTGCAGCATCGGGTAGAGCCGCTCTTCCGGCGGCTCCCACGGTTTCATCAGGTAGTAATCAATTTTGACCTGATTGATCGCGCGGATCGCGGCGTCCGTATCCGCATAGGCGGTCAGCAGCACGCGCTTGGCGTCGGGAAACAACACCATCGCCTGCTCAAGAAACTCGACGCCGGTCATGTGCGGCATCCGCTGATCCACCAGAAACAGCGCGACCGGCTCGTTGCGAAGCTTGAGCTTGTTCAGCGTTTCCAGCGCCGCCGCGCCCGAATCCGCGCGGAGAATGCGATAATCCGCCCCGAACTGGCGTCGTAAATCCAGCTCGACGGCGCGCAGAACTTCGGGTTCGTCGTCAACCGTAAATAACACGGGTTTAGATGCCATAGCGGAACACGTTCCTCTAAATCACGGATAAAGCGTTCCCGCGCGACCATCCGACGCGGCGGCTTATCCTGGACACGAGAGCCAGATTCACTTTACTATACTGCCGTAACGATCCGAATTGCCACTTCTTTAAGAACGATCTGTGCCATCATACTTTCGTCGGGTCTCCGGTTATGCCTCGTCCATTTCGCGCCGAATCCGTTCGTACGCTTCGTTAATCGCCTGCATCGAAGCGTGCGCGTCGGGGTCGTCGTTCACGTCGGGATGATGCAGGCGCGCCAGGCGGCGATAGGCACGTCTGACCGTCTCGCGTTTGGCGTCGGCGTTTAACCCAAGCACCGCGTAATAGTGCGCCATCGTCACGCGACCCGCGGCGGGTGTCTGAAAGACGCGCTCGTGATTGCCGTCGAAACCCGCCGCCCGCCACGTTCCGCGCAAAAAACGTGACTCCGTTTCCACCGTGGCGCAGCCAAGTCTCGCGGGATCGACGTTTTCCCCGAACCGCGCGACGTAATCGTACCCCTGCCGCTCGAAATAAACCGGGAACACTACGATCTCCGCGCCAAAGGCGTCAAAGGCGTAAACGCGGTCGCCGTAGAGCGCCAGCAGCGCTTCCAGCCAGTCGGCGGGAGCAACGCGCTGTCCGTCGCGCGGGAGCAGCATGTCGCACCAGAGAATAAACAGCGTGTGTACGCCTGCCGCCGTGTTCGCCCGAACGATGCCTTCGATTTCGTACAGGGCAATCGCGCTCTCGATTAGATACAGTGAAACGGTTTCGCCCCTCCGCATCGTAAACTGAATGATGTCGCCGCCATCGACTGTGACGTCCCGCACGACTCCGGCAGACTTCAACATCTCGACCAGGTACACGCTGACGCGGTGGGTATCGAAGCGCATTGAGAGCCTCGCGAAAGATTTCTTGGAGAAGTATAACGCGGTCGCCCCGGTGAGGGTCATCCCCGCCAAAACTGAGCCGCCAGCGGTCATGAAGCATCGCTATAATAGAAACGGTCGGCGCGACGAACCGCCGACAGCACGCACGCGCCACAAAGGAGCACCTTGATGACTTCGGCAATCTCGCGACAAGCCGCGCTACTCGTCAACCTGAATCGTCCCTTCCTCGAATTTCAACAGACGTGGGCGAGGTTGTCCGGCAAGTCCGACCTGTGCGATTTTGCGTTCGGTAACCCGCACGACATGCCCCTGCCGGACTTCACGCGCGCGCTTCAGCGCCATGCCGAGCCGCAAAACAAGGACTGGTTCGCCTACAAGCTGAGCGAGCCGGAGTCAACCGAGGTCGTCGCCGCGACGCTGCGCGAGCGTACCGGGATGCCCTTTGAGCCAGCGGACATTGCCATGACCAACGGCGCGTTCGCGGCAATCGCGCTCGCCATCCAGACGGTCATCGACCCCGGCGACGAGGTGATTTTTAATCTGCCGCCGTGGTTCTTCTACGAAACAATGATCGTCGGGGCAAAGGCGACGCCCGTGAAAGTCAGCGTCAAGCCGGGGACGTTCGACCTCGATCTGGACGCCATTCGCGCGGCGATCACACCCCGAACGCGCGCCATCCTCATTAACTCGCCGCACAATCCCACGGGCAGAATTTACCCGCCCGACCAGCTAACCGAACTGGCGTCGATCCTGACCGAAGCCAGCAAGCGCAACCGGCGCGAAATTTACCTTTTCTCGGACGAAGCCTACAACCGCATTGTCTACGACGAGCGCGACTTTCCCAGCCCGGTATCGTTCTATCCGTACTCATTTCTGATCTACACCTACGGCAAAACCCTGCTGACGCCTGGACAGCGCATCGGCTACCTGGCGCTGCCGCCGACCATGCCCGACCGCGAGCCGATGCGTCTGGCGCTGATGATGTCGCAGGTGGCAATGGGCTGGGCATTCCCGAATGCGCTGCTGCAACATGCGCTTCCCGATCTTGAAAAACTGTCGATTGACATGGAACAGCTTCACTGGCGGCGCGACCGGATGGTTAACGCGCTCAGCGACATGGGCTATCAGGTTCACTCGCCGGAAGGCACTTTCTACCTGCTGCCGAAATCGCCGTGGGAAGACGACGAAGCGTTCTGCGCGCTCCTCGCCGAGCACGATGTCCTGTGCCTGCCCGGCGCCGTCAGCGAGATTCCCGGCTATTTCCGCATCTCGCTGACTGCAAACGACGCCATGATCGAGCGATCCCTGCCGCGCTTCCAAGCCGCGTTTCAGCACACCCGGACGCACGTTGCGCCCACCAGAGCGGCGCAATCGGGGGATTGAGGCTATCGAGGATATAGATACGAAGCTTCGTTATCCGCCTGCCAGCGCGCGTTGCAGCGCTTCGTAAGCAGGCTTCGGGCGATATTGCGCGTCGAACGGCAGCGGCGCGTCGGGGTTACCCGTGTAACCCGGTATCCACGTGTACTGGTCGGTGAAGCCCCACAGCACGAAGGCGGTGCAGGCATCCACTTGCAGGCACAGCCGCGCGATGTCGCCGTAGACCTGCGCCTGCGCCGCGAACCGTTCCGGTTCGGAACCGCTCCCGTCCTGAATTTGTACATCCATCTCCGTGATCTGCACTTGCAGTCCGAGCGCCGCCAGCCGCTCCATGTTGGCGCGCACGTCGTCCACGCGCGGCGGCTCGCCAATGCTGACGTGCATCTGCATCCCCACGCCATCAATCGGCACGCCGCGCCCGACCAGCCCGGCGACCAGTTGATACACGGCGTCTGATTTCGCGCCCAAGCCCTCGGCGTCGTAATCGTTGTAGAACAGCAGCGCGTTGGGATCGGCTTCGCGCGCCCACTGGAACGCGAGATCGATATATTCAGGACCGATCCCGCGCAGCCACAGGTTATCTCGCATCGAGCCGTCGTCCGCGATGGCTTCGTTGACCACATCCCATGCAGCCACGCGCCCCTGATACCGCCCGACGACGGTGTAAATGTGGTCGCGCAGGATTTCCATCAGCTCCTCGCGCGAGAAATTGCCCTGTTCCAGCCACCCCGGCTGCTGGTTATGCCAGACCAGCGCGTGACCGCGCACCTGCATTCCGTTCGTCTCGGCAAAAGCGACAATCGCGTCGGCGTCGTCAAAATCGTAACTGTCGCGGCTTGGGCGCAGCGGACCCATTTTCATTTCGGTTTCTGGCGTGATCAGATTGAACTCCCGCGCCAGCGTTTCCGCGTAACGCGAGTCGTGCCGCAGCGGCGTCACCGACACCGCCGCGCCAACCGCGATGCCCTGCGCCTCGGCTAAGACGCGCAGGGGGCTGTCATCCTGCGCGGCAAGCGGCGTATAAGCCGCCGCCCTCGCCAGCGTCTGCGCCGCCTGTTCCGGCGTCGTCGAGTTCTCAAATAACGCGAATGTGTTGTCCAGGTGAAGCTGCGCGAGCGACGGCGCAAGGCTCTGATCGAGATAGAGTTGAACGGCGGACGCTTCCGCCAGCATCGTCGCCATCGTCTGCGACACCGGATCTGTCATCTGCGCTTCGTAACCGGCGACCGCTGGCAAAAAGCCCGCCTGCGCGACCGACAAGCCGAATTCGTGCGACGCCAGCATGTCGAGCAGCGCGGCTTCGGTTTCGGGCGGCGCGCTCACGGAAACGGCGAACGCCTGCCCGGTGCCACCGAGCAGATCACCCGCCCCGCCCTGCCCGCCTTCGACCGCCGGGAACGGCAGCACGCCGATGCTGTTGGCGACAAGCTCGGCGTTGACCTGCTTCAGCCCGCCGAGATTCCAATCGCCCTGAAGCTGCATCGCCGCCTGCCCGCTGGCAAGAAGCTGCTGCGCGCTGCCGTAGTCGGCGCTGTTGAACCCATCCTGAAAGCAGCCCGCGCTCACCGCTTCCTGAAGCCGACGCCCCGCCTCGCCAAACGCCGGATTGGTGAACGGCGCGGGATTGGCGGGATCGACGGCGTCCGCGAGAACGGGCGCGCCGCCCAGTCGCAGCGCCAGGTAATCGAACCAGAACGCGCCTGTCCAGCGGTCGCGGTTGCCGAGGGCTACGGGTGTGACGCCCGCCTGACGGAAAGCGCGGCAGGCATCCAGAAACGCGCTCCACGTCGCCGGAGGCAAGACATTGTGCTGAGCGAACAGATCGAGGTTCGCCCACAAAAATACGCCCGCCAGATTCGCGGGAACCGCGTAACGCTGACCGTTGAAAGTGGATGGCGCGAGCGCGTTCGGCACGAACCATCGCGCCGCCTCGCCGCTCAACGCGGCAATCGGTCGCGCGATCCCCGCGTCGACCAGCATTTTAAGCTGCCCGCCGCCCCAGGTTTGAAATACATCCGGCTGGCGGTTCTCGGCAATCGCCGCGCGCAGCTGGTCGCCTAGCTGCTCGTTCGGGATTGCCGTCGCCTCGAAGCGCACGTCGCTCTGCGCGGCATTGAAGCGATCTATCGCGCCTTGCAGCACCGGACGAAACGGGTCGCCCTCGGTCGCGATATGCCATAAGGTGATCGTGACCGGCTGTTCCTGCGCGGTCGCCGGGAACCCCGTGACGAACAGCGACAGGACGAGCGCGATCAACGGGAGGGTGCGAAGGGATATGTGAGTCATTCTGATTCCTATGAGAGTCAGAGGGCGCGGAAAAGCGATTCAGCGGGTGCGCGGCAGCACGCGCACTTCACGAGCGCGCGCGAGCCACGACGGCATCGGCACCGCCGCGCCGATAAACGCCGCGCGGCAAATCGCGCTGATCATCACCATGAAAAACAGCAGAATACCGATGTTTGCGAGCTTTGACCCGAAATCGACCTCTGGCATCCAGACCAGCGCCCGCACAATCGCCACGCCGCCGACGAACAGGTACAGGAACTGCACCCACAACAGGTGCGCGTAGAAGCCGTTATCGCGCGTCTTGCGCGTGACGACATACTTTGGCTTCCTGGAATACGAGCGCAGCGCGATCCAGAAGGCTTTCAGGTATGCGGGCCACAGCCCGATCCAGTACTGCCACATACGCAGCATGTACAGGCTGCGCCCGCGCGACAGCGTCACGTAGTACAGCACGCTGATCGCGACCCACGGGAACAGCGCCGAGCCGCTGATCGGAATGAACTTGCCCGTCAGCAGGGAGATGATCGGCAGCGCCATCAGCACCGGCATGAAGAACGACGACATGATGTAAAACAGCCCAAGCTCCAGATATTGAAGCCGCTGCGCCAGCGACAGACCGGGCTTGAACAGCGGATTGTCGAACAAAAACAGCCGCCACGTATCGACCGCCCACGTCCCGCGCTGCTTGAGCAAACCGGGAATATCCTCCGGCGCAAGCCCGATGGACAGCCGCTCATTATGATATTCCGAGCGCCAGCCCGCCGCGTGCAGGGCATACGAGGTCGTCAGGTCTTCGACCACGTTCCAGCGCACGTAGCCGCCAATCGACTTCACCGCGTCAATCCGCCAGACCACGCCGCTGCCGCAGGCAAACGCCGCCCCGTAACCGTTTC
>CALMDI010000544.1 GCA_937864975.1 uncultured Chloroflexota bacterium
AGAAACAAGTACACTAAGAGCAGGTATACGAATGAGACCGGCGGTTGACGAACTGCCGGTCTCCCAACCGCCGAGGACAGCCTTGCCGAGACTCCTCATTGTCGACGATGATCGCACCACCGTTCGACTCCTCAAAACCCTGCTCGAATTGGATGGGTTCGAGGTCTCCATTTCGCCCCGCGGCGCGGACGTGATTCCCCTCGCGCAGCAGGTGAAGCCCGATCTCATCCTGATGGACTATCACCTGAGCGACATGCAAGGTATCGACGTGGTGGTGGCGCTGCGGGCGATGGCAGAGTTTGCCACGACGCCGATTGTGGTCGCGTCCGGGTTGAACGTCGAGCGTGAAGCGCTGGAAGCGGGCGCAAGTAAATTCCTCATCAAGCCCTTCGACCCGGAAAACCTGCAAACGCTGTTTACGAGCCTGATCGAAAATACGAAGGCTTAATCCTCTCCCGCTGAAATTAGGACTGGGGAAGCACGAGGACATCGGATGGTAGGGGCGACCGGCTCGGTCGCCCGTTTTGTGGTGTCACCCAAAGGTCCTCCCCGCGCAATTCCTCTCCCGCTGAAATTCGGGCATTATCCTCTCCGTTGACGGAAGTGTTACAATAAGTGGCGTTCGCCGCTCGTAATACACCACTGGAGTTTATTTGTGGCATCCAGACGAAAGAAGGGGATGCAATGGTATCGCATGGATTTACACATCCATACGCCCGCTTCGGCGGATTATCAGGAACCGGGCATCTCGTATCTCGACATTCTCCGTAGAGCCGAGCTTCGCGCGTTAGACATCATCGCGTTTACCGATCACAACAGCGTCGCGGGCTACGCGACGATGATGCGCCAGATCGAGCAGTTGGCGTTTTTGGAGCACCTGGGGCGGGCAACCCCCGACGAGCTTCGCATTCTGGCGGAGTATCGCCGCCTGCTCGACAAAATCCTGGTGCTTCCCGGCTTTGAATTCACCGCGACCTTTGGGTTTCATATCCTCGGCGTCTTCTCTCCACACACGCCGATTCGTCACGTCGAGCATTTGCTGCTCAACCTGCGCGTTCCCGCCGAAGCGCTGGAACGCGGCATCACCGAGGTCGGCGCGTCGTCGGACGTGCTCACCGCGTACCGGCTGATTAACGAGGCGGGAGGCATCTGCATCGCGGCGCACGTCAACAGCAGCCACGGCGTCGCCATGCGCGGCTTCGATTTTGGCGGTCAGACGAAAATCGCGTATACGCAGGACTTGAACCTGCACGCGCTCGAAGTCACCGACCTGAGCAGCCGCAGCCGACAGGCGACCGCGCGCTTTTTCGATGGCACCAAGACCGAGTACCCCCGGCGAATGCGAGCGATTCAGGGTTCGGACGCGCATCGTCTGACGATGCTGGGCGAGCGCGGCGGCAAGAATGTGCTGCTGGGCGTGGGCGACCGTGTCACCGAGGTCGCGCTGCCGGAGCGCAGCTTCGACGCGCTGATAGAAATGTTCCGCTCCAACGATTTTTCGCGCACGCGGGCGTACAGTGCCACGACGCAGCCCGTCGATTACATCCAGCAAGCGCGCGAAGAAGGTCGGAGTCTCGTACAGTCGTTCCACGAGGCGATGACGCAGCGCGGCGGGTTTTTGTACGGCGTCGTCGCGGATGTCTGCGGGTTTGCCAACACGAATGGCGGCACGGTCTACGTCGGGCTGTCCGAGGACAAGACGAAACCTCCCGCCGGCGTTTCCAATCCGGCGGAAATGATTGATACGCTTCGTAACGCGATCAGCCGGATGATTACGCCGCCTCTGGAAGTCGAGATCGACACGCAGGAGACGCAGGGCAAGACGGTGATTCGCATTCAGGTGCCGCGCGGCGGTGAGCGCCCCTATGCGATTGACGACAACAAGATTTACCTGCGCGACGAGACCGAAACCAGCCTCGCCGTCCGTGACGAGATTGTCAATCTGGTACGGCAGGCGCTCGGCTTACCCGCGCCTGCGCCCGCCGTCGCCCCGGAGCCTGAATCGGTTGCTTCACCAGAGACGGATGCGCCCGTCGAGATGCCGCCGTTGCGGATCGACTCCGGCGAAGCGGCGAGTCCGCCCCGCGCGGGCGTTGAGATTGTCGGCGTCGAGCAAAAGGGCGACCGTGTTCACTATCAGATGCACGACCTTCGCAACGGCAACATCGTCAAGAATGTCACGCGGTCGTCGGCGCGCAAGCTGTGGCATTACGCGATCACGCAGTACGAAACCAACCCGGTGGACGCGAGCCGCGTTCACTGGCAGGGCGATTACGGGCTGTGGCAGAGCTACAAGCGGGCGGGCGAGACGCGCTACGATCTGGTTCAGCGAACGCCGAGCGGGATGCGCGTGTACTACGGCGTCACCGAAGGCGGGATGCACGGACCCTGGCAGGCGTTCCTCGCGCCCGAAACCGAGGACGAAGCGCAGCAGTAGCGATCAGCCATCAGCGGTCAGCTTTCAGCTTAAGGACAATTCAAAAACTTAACGCAGAGGCACAGAGGAACAGAGACACAGAGAAATTTTTCTTTGCGTCTCTGCGTCCTCTGCGTCTTTGCGTTACGCAGTTATCTTTTGGCTTTTAGCTGAAAGCTGACCGCTGACTGCTGATGGCTAACCGCTTTTTGCGTTACAATCGGGCAGCGCAGCCCGAGTTACCAAAACGGCAGGCAGATGAAAGCGATTCTAATCCGCGAACCCGGTGAAGCCGACATGCTGGTGTACGGCGATGCGCCCGACCCCCAGCTCAAACCGGGCGAATTACTGGTGCGCGTGCGCGCCGCGGGCGTCAACCGTGCCGACGTCCACCAGCGGAAGGGGAACTACCCGCCGCCCGCGGATGCGTCGCCCATTCTGGGTCTGGAAGTCGCGGGCGAAGTCGTGACCCCGGCGGGGCGCTGGCAGGTGGGGGATCGCGTGATGGCGGTCGTCTCCGGCGGCGGGTACGCCGAGCTGGCAGCCGTGCCCGCCGACATTGCCATGCCGGTGCCAGAAGGCTTCACCTTCGAGCAGGCAGCGGCAATCCCCGAAGTCTTTCTCACCGCCTATCTGAACCTGTTCATGCTGGGTCGCTTGCAGCCGGGCGAGATCGTGCTAATCCATGCGGGCGCGAGCGGCGTCGGCACGGCGGCAATTCAACTGGCTGGCTCGATTGGCGCGCGCGCGTTTATCACGGCAGGCTCCGACGACAAGCTGGAGCGCTGTCACGAGCTTGGCGCGGAGTTGTGTGTCAATTATCTCCGGGACTCGTTCGCGCGTGTGGTGCTTGAAGCGACCGAAGGACGCGGCGTAGACGTCATCCTCGACTTCATCGGCGAGCCTTACTGGGATGAAAACCTGGCGGCGCTGGCGCGCGGCGGGCGGCTGATGCTGATTGGTTTCCTCGGCGGCTCGCGGGGCAATCTTGAGCTTGCTCCGATTATGCGGAAAAACCTGCACGTCACCGGCACCACGCTGCGCGGCACGCCGATGGACGACAAGATCGCGCTGGCGAAGGCGCTCACCGACTTCGCCATTCCGCGCTTTGAAAGCGGCGCTTTGAAGCCGGTCGTCGATTCCGTCTATCGGCTGGAAGACGCCTCCGAAGCCCACCGCTATATGGAATCCAATCGGAACATCGGCAAGATCGTCCTAACGATTTGAACCCTGCCCGCCTTCGAGCGGCGCTTCGGGCGGCTGGGTCGCCGGGTCGGTCTGCGCGGCGCGTGGCTCGCCCTGAATGCCCGGCTTTAGCGCTTCTTCCAGCGGCGTCGGCGCTTTCTTATCTTCCACCGTATCTTCGGCAATCATCGGCAGCGCTTCCGGGTTAATCCAGTTGTGGGTCGAGGCGTGAACGGCGGCGGCGACCGTATCCGCTACGGGCAGCATTTCAACGCCGAGCGCCAGCGCCTGCCCCGCGATCTCCTTCACGCTGATATCCCGCTGTTCAGGCGTCACGTCGCGGATATACACGGCGAGGATGCGCCCCGGATTTTTACTGATCACCTCCAGGTAAATCTCCGGGTCTTTTTGCCCGCTGTCACCCACCAATATGAACTTCAGATCGGGATGCGTGTCGAGCAGGGTCTGGATCGCCTTCAGCTTGTGCTCGTGATGGCTGGGCGAGATCAACTGATGGGCGTCCATGCCGAGATCGGTCAGAAACATCGGTCCGATGGGAATGTTGCGAACGACAAAGAAGTCGTGCAGCAGGTCATACAAATTCCACGAGCTGCTTGAGACGTAGTAAATCGGATTATAGGCTTTGCCGTTGCCCCGGCGCAGCGCCTGATAGAACGCCGCCACGCCCTCGAAAGGCAGCCGCGTTCGCGAGTTCATGAGAAAGGTGTTGCGCGCCATCGCAATAATGTCGAGCACGTCCGTTTTCAGCACCGTGTCGTCCACGTCGCTGATGACGCCGAACTGTGCGTCGGACGGCGGAACAATCACCTTACCCGTCGCCTTCACCTCCTGCGGCTCTTCGGGGTTTTCGTCCTTGCCGGGGTAGTCGAGCAGTTCCAGCGCGATGTCGTACCAGATGTCGTCCACCGTCGGCAGTTCAGTTGGGTGAAGCTCGAAATAGACGTAGCCTTCCTCGTCGGAAACCACTTCCTGTATATCACCGCCCACACTTGCCCGAACCCGCGCGCCGGGGATCTCGTCGCTCTGGTAGCGCTTGTACATATTCACGAGGTTCGTCCAGATCGAGTCTTCTTCCATCGCGCCGGTAATGCCCTGGTCGCGCAGCACCCGCGTGGCGCGGGGCTCGCTGCC
>CALMDI010000545.1 GCA_937864975.1 uncultured Chloroflexota bacterium
CGGGCGATCAGCCTGGCATTTGCCGCGCGCGACGCGACTGTATGGGCGTGCGACGTCGTTGAGGACGAACTGGACGAGACCCGGCGACTGTGCCGCGAGGCGGGCGGACGCTGCGAAACGGGGCGCGTCGACGTCGGCGATTGGGACGCGGTTCAGAAGTTTGCGACGCAAGCCTTGAGCGAGAGCAACCGGGTCGACATTCTCGTGAATAACGCGGGCGGCGTGCTTGGACAGGTCGGACAGCCGTTAGAAAATGTCACGCCGGAGCAGTGGAACGCGATTTTTGCCGTCAACACCAGCGGCGCGTTTTACTTCGCGCAGGCGGTCGCGCCCGCCATGAAAGCCGCGCGTTTCGGGCGAATCGTCAACATCGCCAGCGGCGCGGGGTTGGGTATCAGCCTGACAGGAATTCAGGCGTATGCGTCGGCAAAGGCGGCGCTCATCGGGCTGACGCGCCAGCTTGGGCACGAACTCGGCGCGTGGAACATTACCGTGAACTGCATCGCGCCCGGTTTCGTCCGCTCCAACCCGACCACAGAGCGTCAGTGGCAGTCCTACGGGGAGGAAGGGCAGCGGAAACTGGTCGAGAGTATCGCGCTCAAGCGGCTTGGCTCGGCAGACGATATCGCCCACGGCGTCCTGTTCTTCGCGTCCGACTATGCCGGATGGATTACGGGACAAACGCTCTCCATTGACGGCGGCAGGTGATGACACCGCTCGATTATCTTCACGCGCACGAGCAGGATATTCTCGACGCGCTGATCGCCTTTGTCCAACTTCCGAGCGTGTCCACCGACCCGGCGTACCGGGAAGGTATCGCGCGGGCAGCGCAGTGGGCTGCCGAGCAAATCCGCCTCGCGGGACCGTTCGACGTCGAGATCATTCCAACGGCAGGGCACCCGCTCGTCTACGGCGAATGGCTTGGCGCACCCGGCAAGCCCACGGTGATTGTCTACGGGCATTACGACGTCCAGCCGCCAGAACCGCTCGACAAATGGCAGACGCCGCCGTTCGCGCCGGAGGTGCGGGAGGGACGTTTGTACGGGCGAGGCGTTTCCGACGACAAGGGACCGATGCTCATTCCTATCAAGGTCGCGCAGGCGTTTTTTGAAACGCGCGGCGGGCTGCCGATCAACGTCAGGTTCCTGTTCGAGGGCGAGGAAGAAGTCGGCAGCGCCCACCTGGAGACGTTCATCCGTGACAACCCCATGCGGCTGGCAGCGGATTTCGTCCTCTCGGCGGACGGCGCGATGTGGCGGATTGACGAGCCATCGATCACGGTCGCCTGCCGCGGGATGGTGGGGCTGGAATTTGCGCTGACGACCGCGGCGAAAGACCTGCACTCCGGGCGGTACGGCGGTGGCATCAATAACGCGCTGCACGCGATGGCGGCGCTGGTGGCAAGCCTGCACGCGCCGGATGGGCGCGTCGCCGTCACCGGTTTTTACGACGCCGTCGAAGCCGTTTCGCCTGACGAGCGCGCCGCCATGACAACGCTTGGATTTGACGAGATGGCGTGGTTAGCGCAAATCGGCGGGCAAGCCGCGTTTGGCGAGCCGGGCTACACGACGCTGGAACGGTTATGGACTCGCCCGACGCTGGAAGTGAACGGCATGTGGGGAGGCTATCAGGGAGCGGGCAGTAAGACGGTCATCCCCGCCGAAGCCTATGCCAAGATCACCTGCCGCCTTGTCCCTCACCAACACCCGGATGACATTGCGGAGAAGCTCATCGCGCATCTGGAAGCGCATCGACCGCCGGGCGCGCAGCTTTCGATCACGCGCGACGGTTATGGCGCGCTGCCTTACCGCATCGACCCGACGCATATGGGGCTGAAGGTGGCGGAGGCGGCTTTGATAGACGTGTATGGGAAAAAGCCGCTGTACGTGCGTATGGGCGGCACGATTCCGGTGAGCGAGTTTTTCAAGCGGCGCCTGAACCTCGACACGGTCTTTTTCTCGTTTTCGACCGCCGACGAAGATTTCCACGCGCCGAACGAATTCTTCCGACTCCACCGCCTGCGCGAAGGGCTGGAAGCCTGGGCGCGTTACTGGGAACGCCTGAGCGACGTGTGATTATTCGGGGAGCGCCTCGCGGAATTTCCGCAGCATGTTGCCCGACAGGATCGCCTCGACGTCGGTTTCGCCGTAGCCGCGATCCCGCAGCCCTGCCCCGATTTTCCACAAATCCGCGACCGTATCCAGTTCGTTCGGAATGAGATTCGAACCCATGCCGCCGTACCAATCGGTCCCGATGCCGACGTGGCGCGCGCTGCCCGTCAACTGACAGATGGTATCGACAGCATCTATTACGCGGCTCAGGGGCACGTTATTCCCCTGCTGCCAGTCTTGCGTCCAGAAGACGTTGAGCAAGACCAGCCCCATCACACCGTCACGACGCGCCAGCAGCCTGATCGCCTCGTCGGTAAGATGGCGGTCGGTGTTCGAGAATTGGCGGGGATTAACATGGCTTCCGAAGATGGGACCTTCGTAGGTGTGAAGCGATTCGAGACAGGCTTCTTCGGACATATGGGTAATGTCCAGCAGTGCGTTGACCTTCGCCATCTCAGCCAGAAGGGCGCGCCCCAAGTCGGTGAGGGGACCGGGCGCGTTCGTGCCGCCCGCATATCGGGTTTTTGTCCACGAGGTGCCGAGGATACGCAAGCCGCGCTGCCACCATTCGCCAAACTGCGACGGTTCCAGTATCGGGTCGGCGCCCTCCATCAACAGAATCCAGCCCTGCTGGCGCTGTGACGGATCGGCGTCCTCCGCCCAGGTCGCCAAAACCGAGTCAAGGTCGTCGCGGGTAAGGATGAGCCGCACCGTATCGAGCTGCGATGCCATCTCTTGATACCATTCGAGCTGCATTTTCGCCGCGTCGTGCGCCTCCTGCGGCGTCCCATAGGACGCGACCGATTGTACCGGAACGCTCCCCCACGAGTCGTATGAAGTTGGCTCGGTAAAGATCGCGGCGCCGACAACTGCCACGCCGCCGCGGATGGCATCCGGCAAGCCGGTCGCCGCCGGACCCTGCCGCCCCACCCTGTCGGTGCCCGCTTCGAGGGCGCGGGTTTCGGCAACGCTGCGGCGATAATCCCGCTCAAGGGCGAGGGCATCATAGGCGATGTGTGGGCTCACGCGAATTCGTTTCGCGCAGCGCGATCACCGCGACCACGCACGCGACGGCGAGCGCGCCGCCGAGCGCGAAG
>CALMDI010000546.1 GCA_937864975.1 uncultured Chloroflexota bacterium
ACGTACCGCCGACGACCACGATCCCCAACATGCGAAACTGAGCGCGCATGATGTTCTCCAGAGAACTCATCCAACGACGGGTAGGGCTTCGGAGGCGTTGGCGCAGCGTGGGTCGCTGCGCCAACGCCTCTTCAGCGACTAACTATTACCGAGTGTAACAAGTAAGCGAGGGACTCTGCCAAGCATTGAGCCTAAATGTCCGCAAATATGTAGGCTCTTCACAATTTCGTCGATGGGGTGTCAGCCCAGCCAGTCCATGCCGGTAGATTCGCCTTGGTACCGGCTGTCGATGTTGTCTTCGTAGCGATCCTTGTAGGACGCCTCGCCGTTTACTTCCGGACAGCAATCATCGAAGGACGCTTTGTAGTAGACTTCGCATTGTCGCTGCTGATACTGAGACCAAATCTCTAATAACCCTTGGTGCTGGGTCGTGTATGCAAAGTCAAAAGAGCCAGCTAAACTCAGTTGAGGACAACGTCTACAAGCTTTCTACGGTTCACCCCACCCCCTGCCCCCGCGCAAGGGGTCGGGGTGGGGGATACGTGAAGGCAACGAGGACCACTGGTTAATTATTCGCGAATACACTATTACAGGCGCGGGTTCGCTTGATACAGAATACCATGAGCGATATTGACGACCTCTCCGCAACCGGCTGGGCGGCGCTGCGATCAGCGCAGTGGCTGCGTGCCGTCGCCTGTTTTGAACGCGCCCTTGCCGTCGCCCCTACAGGCGATGCACATGACGGACTTGGAATCGCCCTCTGGTGGCTCAATCGGGTTGTCGAAGCGCACCAGCAGCGGATGCTGGCGTATAACCTGTTTCGTCGGCGCGGCATGAAGCGCAGAGCGTCACGCATTGCCATCTGGCTCGCGCGTGAGCAGGTGTTTTTGCACAGCAACTCACATAGTATGCGCGGCTGGTTTGCGCGGGCGGAGCGCCTGCTGGAGACCGAAGGGGACTGTGTTGAGCACGCCTGGTACGCGCTCATGCGGGCGTCGATGATGGCTGCACCCGACGAACTCGAACGCACAGCCCGAACCGTCATTGAAGCGGCGGAATTGTACGGGGACACCGATCTTGAAGCCGCGGGGCTGGCGTTCGCCGGGAGAGCTTGTGTCTCGCGGAACCAGTTCCACGAGGGGATGGCGCAGCTGGACGAGGCAATGGCGGCGGCATTAGGCGGTGAAGTCGCTGACCTGATGGTCGTGAGTGAGATTTTCTGTGTGATGCTCGCGGCTTGCGAACTCGCCGGTGATTTAGACCGCAGCGAAAACTGGTGCCGCGCGGCTGCCGAATTCGCGCGGCGTCACGGCTGTCCCTTTCTCTCCGCGTACTGTAAGACGACCTATGGAAGTCTGCTGATTGCGACCGGACGCTGGTTGGACGCCGAAGCTGCCCTGACCGAGGCGATCCACA
Organism: uncultured Chloroflexota bacterium; assembly: GCA_937864975.1. Lineage (GTDB taxonomy): Bacteria > Chloroflexota > Anaerolineae > Aggregatilineales > Phototrophicaceae > ZC4RG36. The sequence continues at coordinate 1,417 of CALMDI010000546.1, forward strand.
TCTTTGAAGCCGGTCACCGGGGCTTGCGCGTGCACGCCGTACTTAAGCTCGCCGATCTGCGCGCCTGGCAGGGACGACTGGACGAGGCGGAAGTGCTGTTGTCCGGCTTCGAGGATTACGATCAGTCCGTGCTTCCCCTGTCGCGGATCTATCTTGCGCGCGGCGATACCCGCCTCGCCTATGCCTTGCTTGAAGAGAAACTACAGCGCATACCCCAGGGCGAGCTTCAACGGGCGCCTCTTCTCCTGCTGCTGATCGAAGTTCTTCTATCGCTCAACGAGGCGGAGCTAGCGCACGATGCTCTGGAACAGCTCAGCGGCATCGGCAGGGAGGGAGCGAACCCGATGCTGCTGGCTCAGGTGGCGCTGGCGACGGCGCAGCTCAGGCGGCACGCAGGGGAAGGCGACGCCGTCGAGTGGCTTGACGCGGCATTGCGGCATCTCCAGGGATACGAACAATCCCACGTCGCGGCGCGTGTTCGGCTCGAAATGGCGCGCAATCTGAAGGAGAAAGATAGCGCGGCGGCGGTCACCTGGGCGAGAGCCGCCTATGCCTCGTTCGACCGAATCGGCGCCACGCGCGCCGTCGAGGAGGCTGCTCAGGTGTTGCGACAGCTCGGCGCCAGTGTCGGCGCACGGAGGGTACAGCGAGAGCCTCTGACCAAGCGCGAAGAAGACGTTCTCGCCTTCCTGGCAGAGGGCATGAGTAACCGCGAAATTGCGACGCGGTTAGTCATCAGCCCCAAGACTGTGGAACATCACGTGAGTCAAATTCTGAGCAAGCTCGCGCTTCGCAGCCGCTCCGAAGCAGCCGCTTTTGCCGTAAGCCGCAAATCCGCTTCGGATACCCTGCGATAGCCGGTTCAAGATAGGGGATGCAAATAGGGGAAATGCCCGATGTGCCGTGGGGGTGATCCCATTAAGCTCATATCTGTATTAAAAAGGAGATACGGATATGACAGACAGCAAGCTAAGCAAGGCGTCGGTGCTCGCGCATGGTCAGGGTCGCGCGCTGTGGCATCTCGGAGCGCTGCTCGTATTTAAGGCATTGGGCGAGGAAACCGACGGGCAGTTCTGGGCGCTCGAGGGATTGGGCGACCGGCACATGCAGATTCCGGTGCACGTTCACACCCACGAAGATGAAATCTGGTACGTCCTTGAGGGCACGATTGACTTTATGGTGGATGGGGTCGCACAAACCGGCGGCGCGGGCACCTACGTTCATATTCCGCGCGGCGTCCCGCACAGCTTCAGCATCCGGTCGGAAACAGCCCGCTGGTTCGGGATTGGAACCCCCGCCGGATTAGACAATTGGTTTTTCGAGACCGGCGAGCCAGCGCTTGCATTAACGCTGCCGCCCCCGCCCGACGGTCTACCGGACGTACAGGCAATCGTCGACAGCCTCAAAGCGTACGGAACCGACACACTGGGTCCGCCGCCAGTGATCGCATCCTAACCCGAAGCAACGAGTAATGAGATTGCGTGAATTGAAAGCGGTTCCTCAGTTGGAGGAACCGCATTTTGTGACGCCAATTTTCATGTACACCCGATCAAAGCGTTGATGGTGATGGCTTTGTCAACAGAAGGATGGTTCGAGACTCCATCGGGCTATTCACCAAGGGGCACCTATAGGCGCTGCTTTTGCACAGAGCCTGTAGTCGGGGACTAGAGATGTAGTTCTACGTCCATACTGTTATGAAGCACACGGACGATTAGGATGCCCTCCTCTCTGAATGTGTAATAAATTGCGTGATTAGCATATCCATTCCGTAAATAGCCTTCTCGAATATGGTCAATACGTTTACCGAGGAATGGCTGGTTCGCTATGAGACGAAAACGTTCTTCAAGAGCCAGCAGATACGCATCCGCCCTGGCTTCTCCGAAGCGCTCGTTGGAAAACATGTAAATCTCGACCAAGTCCTGATCCCCCCTGCCGGAGAGGGCATAATCAGCCACGTAGGGTGTCTTTGGTGGCGCCGATAATATCCGCAACTTTTCGCGTACTTATGCCGCTTTGCTCGCCTTCAATTAATGCGAGTTTCAAGGCTTCCCGCTGTCTCTGATCGTGCCGGATCAAATCGCGTAGATAATCACTGACATTGGCGTACTCGCCAGAGGCAACCTGCGCTTCGACCCAATCGCGCATCACATCCGGTAACGAAATGTTCAATGTCGCCATCAGTCCTCCTCTGCGATTATGATGGCAAAGATT
>CALMDI010000547.1 GCA_937864975.1 uncultured Chloroflexota bacterium
GTGTTTCACAGCCCGCTGCTCCACACCTTTGCCACCGAGCAGCCGTGGCTGAGCGGTCTGGTGCGGCAGGAACTGAGCGCCCTGCTGGACGCGCAGGCGAAGTCGATCACGTCGCAGCGGCTCTACGGCGCGATGACCGCTCAGGGTACCTATAACCTGCGGGTGCTGACGCTCGGTCAGGAAAGCATCGAGCGCGATGGCAAGCCAATCTCGATGTCCGACTGGCGCGCCACGTCGGCGCGCGAGATGTTTCTCTATCTGCTGTTTAACGGAGCGCAGACGCGCGAAGGCTTCTCACTCACGTTCTGGCCCGATAGCTCGGTCAAGCAGGTTCGCTCCAATTTCCACACGACGCTGTATCGCGCGCGGCAGGCGCTGGGCGAAAACGTCATCGTCTTTTACGATGACCTGTATTTTATTAATCCTGACGTGGAATGTACCGCCGACGCGGCTGAAATGAAGCAGCTTGCGGCACAGGCGCGGCTCATGCCGCCGCGTGACGCGCGCACCGAGGATTTGTGGCGTCACGCGGCTCACCTATACCGGGGCGACTTTCTGCCGTCGCTCGACGACGATTGGGTGCTTCCGCTGCGCGAGCAGTTTCAGGAGTTGTATATCGAGGCGCTGGTCGGGGTGGGAGCGTGCGCGCGCGCGCGGGGCGATCTGCGCGAAGCGGTCAGCGCCTACAAACGGGCGCTGCGGGTCGATCCGTACCGGGAGGACATTCATCGCGCGATTCTGACCTGCTACGGTCAAAAGGGCGAGAAAAAGAAAATCGCCCATCACCTCCAGCAACTTCAGGAACTGCTGTGGCAGGAGCTTGCCGTGAAGCCCTCGGCGGAGACGGTGGCGCTCGCCCGCTCGCTGCTGCATTAAGCTTGCCCCCCAACGTGACAGCGCGGTAGGCACATGCGCCGCCTGATAGTTGATTCCCATTCGCACTCTGTTTCTTCGTTGATTTTCGTTCTTTTCCCCTGGTAAGCACTTTGTTGCACAGGCTCGGTTAAGGTATGGGAACGGATCGATTTCTGTTCTCATTTTAAGGAGCCTGTCATGAAAACCCGTTTCGTCCTGATGACCACCTGGCTAACCTCCGACTCGAATCGCACGCGCGCGCTTGGATTGAGCATTTTGCTGGCGCTGGCGCTCGCCGCCGGGTTCCTACCACAGGAAGTCGCGCTTGCGGGCAGCGCGACGGGCGGAAGCCACTAACCAGTCTGATTCGCCGCATTCGGCGCCTGATCGCAATGATTTTGTGCAGCGGTGTGTCAGGAAAGGTCGAGCACATGCTACAGTTAAATGAAAAACCCGTCATGGATGTTCTGCCCTTCCCGAACGGGCGCGGCTTCACCGGCGCGTCGGCGTGGTGGGATTACATGATGAACAAAGAAGAACGACAGCGCCTCGACAATTTGATGGGGCTGGCACTGTTGGACGAAAGCGTTTGTGACCGTCTGATAAACAAGCGGGACGAGTCCCTGCTGGGCGCGTTTGGATTGTCCCGCGAAACCCAAAGCTGGCTTCGCGCGGTGAACGCTTCCTCGCTGACCGAGCTGGCGGAGGCAATTGTCGGCGGGATGCAGAACGCCGCGGCGTTCGAGCGTGCAGCCTCATAACGACGGTCGCAGCGGATGCGAAAGCGGGCGAAGCGCCGGGTTGGTGACACCCCGAACCTTCGCCCACGCCTATATCCGAATGAAAGAGGGTTGGTATGTCCGCAATGAAATCGCGCCAGCTACCCTTTACATCCCCCTCAAGTCGGGCAGAGACGATGAGTAAACTGATTATGGTCGTCGACGATGACTCGCAGACCCGCACGCTGATCAGCATTCTGCTGCAGCGGCGGGGATTTCGGGTGGTCGAGGCGGCGGATGCCTTTGAAGCGCTCAACCTCCTGGAATCGCACGATCCGGCGCTCGCCATCGTCGACGTGATGATGCCGGGGATGGACGGCTTTGAGTTGTGCCAGCAAATTCGCCAGCGCGCGCACACGGCGGCAACCCCCGTGATTATCTTTTCCGCCATGCGCGATGACATCGGCGCGCAAAAAAGCTTCGAGGTCGGCGCGGACGCTTTCCTGTCGAAGATCAGCCTGCATCACGAGCTTCTGGTGCAGGTGCGAACGCTGCTCGGCATGAGTATGACCGACATCACCTGAGGGTTTGATGTCCGATCCGTGATCGCTTATTGAGTCGTCATCCCGGTGTGTCGCCGCCAGCGCCACGCTTTTTTATTTTGAATGGGGCGCCTCGCAGCCTGTTTCCGCCGTAAGCGATGCTGCTTCGTTCGACCCGCTCCCGGAGCGATCAATTTCAGGCACGTCGCAAGCTGTATCAGGCGACGAGTCAGGCGAGCGCCTTAACGCCGCCGCAGCGCAAGCGCCGCCACAACCCCCGCCGCGAAGGTGGCGAGTGACAGGCGCTGCCATGTGGGCATGAGTTCAAAGACCGGCGTAAACATGCTTGGCTTGGTCAGCTCCGGGAAGTCGCCGTGAACGCGCCCGGTTTCGGACATCGGTTGGAACAGGTTATCCACGCCATCATCCGGCTCATTCGATTTTTGCAGCCGGAACAGGGCATTGCCCCACAGACTCACCCGATCCATGAGCGCCGGGCTTAAGCGCTCGCCCACGGCGAGCAGGAAGCCGGGACCGCCGATGTAAATGTCGCGGCGCGGGCGTTCCGCCGCTGACACAATGGCGTCCGCGACGAGTTCAGGCGAGTACGCCGGGGGGATGGGCATCGGCTTCACGCCGAGCTTCGACCGGGCGTGATTGAAAAATGGCGTGTTGACGCCGCTCGGCAGTACCAGCGTGACGTGGATGTTGGGATGCTCGCGCGCCAGCTCCATTCGCAGCGATTCGCTGAAGCCTTTGACTCCGTGTTTTGCGGCGCAGTAGGCGGAAAGATACGGCAGCGCCCGTATGGAAGCGACCGAGCCGATATTGATAATCGTGCCTCGTCCCTGATGCTTCATCTGCTCAAGGGCTGCCTTAACGCCGTAGATGGTGCCGAGAAGATCGACCTGAAGGACGCGCTCCGCCTCCTCGATGCTCGTGTCCTCGACCGTCGCGTAAACCACGCCCGCCGCCGCGTTGACCCACGTATCGATGCGCCCGAATGCATTCATGGTTTCACGCGCCAGCCGTTCGACCTGCTGCCAATCCGCTACGTCGGTGGCGACGACCTGCGCCCGACCGCCCGCGCCCATGATCGCCTGCGCCACGTCGTGGAGCGCGACTTCGTTGCGCGCGGCGATCACTACCGTCGCGCCTGACTTTGCAAAAGCGTGCGCCGTCGCGCGTCCAATGCCGGATGAGGCGCCCGTGATGACAACGATCTGTTCGTGTAACGGCGGAATCACGATGATCTCCCCCCAGCTATCTCGTGCAGATGTGCCGATGATAGCAAGGCGTCGGTTTATTACAATAGGCATGAACTGAATAGCGGATGTGCTTTCCATGAGAGCGGGTCGCGGCTCGGGCTGTTTGTGTAGGACTATTCGCCTATTGCGGCGCTCGTCGCATTGATGAATTCTCTCTGATCGTTAGAGCATCGCACGCATCGAGGAAGCTCATGCCATTGCAGCGCTTCATTGCCGATCAGGTATACATCACCCCGGAAGCGACTCACGCCGTTGCCGATGCTCGACTGAAGGACCCCGATCTCTGGCAGGATCTGGTCGAGCGGCACCAGCGCGGTGAGTGGGGCGACATCCACGCCAACCAGCGTGTCGTCAATGAGGTCGCCGTCGAGATTGGAAAAGGCGTGGTGAAAAGCGTCTTTACCGTCGACGCGCTCGGCGAAGTCTGGCTGATGACGAGCCTGTGCGGCTCGCGCGGCTTACCCATCAAGACGGTAATAATGCTCGCCGGACAGCCCCTGCACCTCACGGACTGATTTCCGCCAGTAACGGTTCCATCGCATTCCGTAAGACCCGCTTGTTGAGGATGCCGAACAACCGCGCCCGCTCCTGACCGCCCGCGTCGAACAGCACGAAGGCAGGATAGCCGGCAAGGTGGAGCGCCTGGAACGCGGTTTCCCCTCGTCCACCGTCCGCCGCGTTGAGCCACTCGAACTGAATTTGCTCGCCGAATTCGGCTTCAAGCCCGTTCACGACGGGCGTCATTCGCGCGCAGCGCGCTCAGTCGTCGGTGTTGAAGTAGAGGAACGTCGGGCGGTCGCTCGCCAGCGGCAGCGTCGTCTGGACGCGGGGCGACCCGGCACATGACGATAACACCAGAACGGCGAGTACCAGGGCCGTCAACCGCACCAGAGGCATCATCCATAACCCTTTCCGCTCAGTCTAATTCTCGACGCAGCCAGCTATTCCTGCAACCTTCGTGTCCATCGCGGCGTCCTGAGGTATGCTAGAAGCATCATTCTGCATTCATCGCGCCCGGAACGCGTTTCGACGCCATGCAAAACCTCAGCGGTCAGCGATTTGGCAAATACGAGCTGCGCGACCTCCTCGGCGCGGGCGGGATGGGCGCGGTGTACCGGGCGTTCCAGATCGATCTGGAGCGCGATGTCGCCATTAAGGTGCTGTCGCCCACGCTGGTGGCGCAGACTGGCTACATGGACCGCTTCAATCGCGAAGCCAAGACTGTCGCCTCGCTCGAACATCGTCACATCGTCCCGATCTACGATTACGGCACCGAAGGCGACATCAGCTATCTCGTGATGCGCCGCCTGAGCGGCGGCACGCTGGCGCAGCGGATTGAACACTCGATTGCGGCTGGCGAGGCGCTACCCTCGCTGCCCGAAGTCTCGCGGCTTCTGCGCGAAATTGCCAGCGCGCTCGACTATGCCCACAGCCGCGGGGTCATCCACCGCGATTTAAAGCCCAGCAACGTCATGTTCGACAGCCAGGGCAGCGCCTACCTGGTGGACTTCGGCATCGTCAAACTGCTCAACGCCACGGCACTGACGTCGCCGAGCATGGCAACGCTCGGCACGCCCGCCTATATGTCGCCCGAACAGTGGCGCGGTGAGGCTTTAACGCCCGCCGCCGACCAGTACGCGCTCGGCATCATCGCCTACACGCTTGTCACGGGGCGCTTGCCGTTTGAAGCCGATACGCCGCACGTGATGATGTACAAGCATCTGGGCGAGCAGCCAACGCCGCCGGAAGCCTGGCGTCCCGGCTTGCCGGAAGGCATCGCCTCGGTTATTCGGCGCGCGCTGTCGAAAAATCCGGCGGAGCGCTATCCGACCGCGCTCGCGTTCGCCGACGCCTTCGACAAGGCAAGCACGGGCGTACCTGAAGAAGAAACCAACTTTTTCTCGACACCGCCGCTCGCGGGACAGCACACGCCGTCGCGGCGTCTAACCACGATCAAGCGACCGGAAGGTTCGCCACCAAGCCGCGGGCGCTGGCTCGGCGCGGGACTGGCGGCGCTGCTGGTGATCGGCATCGTCCTCGTGGGCGCGATCTTTGTGCTGTCGTCGCAAACGCCCGCCGCGGCAACGCCCGCCGCGGCAACGCCCACCGCGACAACCGAGGCGGCGTCGGCGGACGGGGAGACAACAGAACTGCCGACGCGCACGCCGCGCCCGACCAGCGAGCCGCTGATTGTCGTCGTGCCGTCCCCAACCTCAACCACGACGAGCAGTCAACCCACCACAGTCGACGCCATTCAAACGCTGGGACCGACCGGCGAGCCGCTCATCGCCGTCGTGCCGTCCCCAACCTCAACACGCGCGGCTGGCGGTCAAACCGCGCTCGGAGCCATCCGAACGCTGCGTCCCAATCTCCAGCCCAGTGCGACGTCGAATGCAATTCCAACGGCTGTCGAGGCGAGTGAGACACCCGTTCCGACAACACCGCCGCCCACCGCGACGGATACCACTGTTCCAACCGAGGCGCTTTCCATCGCGGTGGTTGCGACCGACGCGGTAACACCATTGCAGACGCCGGAGCCAACCGCAACGGAAACTCTCACGCCGAGCGACACACCGGAGCCAACAGATACTGATACGCCGCCCACCGAAACCGATACACCGGAACCTACGTCCACGGACACCGCGACACCCGACCCGACGGCGACCCCTTCCGATACGTCAGAGCCAACGCCAACAAACACCGAAACGCCGACTGAAACACCCGCCATAGTGAGTATCGTCGTCGTGCTGTCCTCAACCTCAACGCGCGCGGCTGGCGGTCAAACCGCCCTCGGAGCGATCCAAACGCTGCGTCCCAATCTCCAGCCCAGTGCGACGTCGAGCGCCATCCCAATCGCTGCCGAGCCGAGCGTAACACCCGTTCCGACAACACCGCCGCCCACCGCGACGGATACGGCGACCGATACCGCCACGCCGCTGCCAACCAACACGCCGAGTCTGACGCCAACACCGAGCGAAACGCCAACGCCGACCGATGACACGACGGCGACCGCTGCTGCCGCTCAGACCGCGACGGCAAATGCGCCCACCTTCACGCCCACACCGACGCCAACGCCCACGGACACCGCCACGCCGAGCAGCACGCCAACGCCCTTCCCAACGCCCACGGCAACCCGCGCTCCCGTGCCGACTGTGATTCAAAATGCGGAATGGACGCCGGTGATTCAGAGCTTTGACGGCGTCGAGATGGCGCTCGTGCCACCCGGCTGCTTCAATCTTGGCAGCAGCGAAGCGGAGATCGACGCCGCACTCGCGCAGTGTGAAGTCGATCTGGGCGTCGGGCAGTGCCAGCGCGAATGGTTCGAGAAGGAAGGACCGCAGACCCAAATTTGCTTCGCGCAGCCCTTCTGGATCGACCGCACCGAAGTCACGAATGGGCAGTTTGGCTCGGCGGGATCGTTCGCCGGGGATGATCGCCCGCGCGAGACGATTAGCTGGCTCGACGCGCTTACCTACTGCGTCCGCCGCGGCGGACGCCTGCCGACCGAAGCCGAATGGGAATACGCGGCGCGCGGACCGGATAACCTGTCGTATCCGTGGGGGAACACCTTCGTGCCCGAAAACAGCGTCTACGACTCGAACTCCGGCGATCAAACGTCCCCGGTCGCCAGCCGCCCCGGCGGCATGTCGTGGATCGGCGCGCACGACCTGAGCGGCAACGTTCGCGAGTGGACGAGCAGCATTTTGTCCCCCTACCCCTATGATGCCGCCGACGGGCGCGAAAACCTGGGCGACGTCTCGGCGCAGCGCAGCGTGCGCGGCGGGTCGTGGTTCGTCATCCCGGTCAGCCTTCGCACGTCCGACCGCACCGCCGTCGATTCGGTCATAGCCGACTGGAACATTGGCTTCCGCTGCCTGCGCGCGTTCCGACCGTCGGACGTAGAATCGAGCGGCTAGTCGCAAAGTTCCGTGTCATGCTTCGAGACGCCCGGTTCGATTCGACGACGCAGTATCGCTATTGGCTGGCGCGCGCCTGGTCGGACGCGCCGCGCATCGGTTTCGTCATGCTCAACCCCGCCACCGCCGATGCCACCCGCGACGATCCGACGCTGCGCCTGTGCATGGGGTTCGCGCGCCAGTGGGGTTACGGCGGGCTAGAGGTAGTAAACCTGTTCGCCTTTCGCACGTCGTACCCGCGCGAGCTTCGACAAATCTCCGACCCGGTCGGTGAGCGAAATGACGCCGCGATTCTGGAAACGGCGGCGCGTGTGGACGCGCTGGTAGTAGCGTGGGGCAATCACGGCAGTTTCCAGGGGCGCGATCAACATGTGTTGCGCCTGCTGGGCGACCGGGTGCCGCTCCTCACGTTCGGACGAACAAAAAGCGGGCAGCCACGCCACCCGCTTCATCTTGGCTACATCACGCCGGTGACACCCTATCGCATCCCCTGACGCCGTTTGCTCACATGCACCGCGATAACGTTTACGATTGCGCCGCGATCCAGCGTATGGTTTTCGTCGCGAGGCGGTCAAGCGCCTCGACCGACATGGCGATGTAATCTTCCCTCGTATCCTCTTCCTTGGCGTGGGACAGCCCGCGCAGGCTTTGCACAAACAGCATCACCGTCGGCACGCCGGCGCGCGCCACTTCCGCCGCGTCGTGCAGCGGACCGCTTGGTAAACGGTGAACGGCGCCCGCCGTCTCGCGCACCGCTTCGTCCGCCATGTCGATCAGATCAGGGTTGAACAGAATCGGGTGAATCTGCCAGAGGCGACTCC
>CALMDI010000548.1 GCA_937864975.1 uncultured Chloroflexota bacterium
CGCGAGAATACTCTCGTAATCGCCGACCAGAGCGATCATCGTGGCCACGACCGCGCCAAACATGAGGATGTGATACAACCACCAAGAAAACTGGAACAACGGCGAGGACGCCTGGCTCAACTGCGCCAGTGCCAGCCACCCAAAGGCAAAGACACAGACGTAAATCCAGCGGCTGCCCGTTGCCTGATACAGCCGCCACGCCCGCCATGCCGACCACATGAACAGGCAAACCGTGAAGATCGCCTGCACCGCCGAGACAAGCTGGCTCTGCGCCAGCAGCGCGAACGGCTGCGGGTGTTCAAAAATCAGCCAGACGTATCCCGCGTAGACGACGAGCAGCAGCATCCACAAACCCCGGTTGTACCTGCTGATCCGCTGGCGCAGGGCGGGTGAGAGGTCGAGCATACTCAAACTGAAGAAGATTGCGCCGACCGTAAAGCTCAGCCGCGCCGACCAGCCGACCGCCTGATTGAATCCCTGAATAATCACGCCGGGCGTCGTAACGCCATGGATGAGAAAAACGCCCGCAATCGCGGTAAAGCCCATCGCCACGAACAGCGTGCGCGTGTTTTCGGGGTCGATGCCGGACAGGACGAAACTGGCGACGACCAGCGCGACGAGACTGGTGTAGGAGACGACATAAAAATGCACGACGTGGTTGTTGAGCGTCAGATCGATGGCGGGAGTCGAGCGCAGAAACAGAAAGATCAGCAGTGGCAGCAGCAGCAGCAGGCACAGGACGACGTCCGGTGTGCCGCGCCGCAGTTTGATCTGTCCTTCACTCTGGACAAGCGTGGGTGAAAGTGGTGTGGTCACAGCTTAACGAATCTCCTCCCGCGCCCAGTGGTCGCCCATCGCGCGCCGTCCTGCCGCCAGCCCCGCGCCCTCGCTCACGTGCCGAAGGAGCGTATGGCTCTCGAGCGCCGCCGCGTTCAGCGACACGCCAAGCCCTGCCCCCTCGGGCAGATCAAAAGTGCTGTCGGGATTCGGTCTGTCGTGGTAATCGCTCAAGAGCGGGAAATAGGTTTGATAAAAGGCGCGCACGGACTCGACAAAGTACAGGTTCGGGATGTGCGCCGCCAGGTGCAGGCACGCGGCGTGACAGATCGGTCCGGCGACGTTGTGCAGCACCAGCGGCACGCCGAAGGTTTCCGCCATGTTGGCGATTTTGCGTGTCTCGCCAATGCCGCCGTTCCAGACCGGGTCGGTCATGAGAGTCTGAGAGGCGTGTTTCTCCAGCCATTCGCGCAAGCCCCAGCGGGTCATGAGCAGTTCGGAACCGATGATCGGAATCGACGTTTTTCGCCCGACCTCGCGAATTTCGTCGACGTTCGTGGCGGGAAGCACGTCCTCTAAAAAGAGGATGTTGTACGGCTCCAGCGCGCGCGCGATCCGTTCGATGCTGACGCGGTTCCAGCGGAAGTGGCACTCGATGCCGATTTCCATCGCGCCGCCGACGGCATCGCGAATGGCGCGCACCGGGGCTAAGCCTTGCTCGATCTCGTCGTGGGTGATGTGCTGTCCTAACGACCGCTCGCTGAACCTGTCGAAGGGCCAGATTTTCATGGCATTCACGCCGTCGTCCAGCAGGCTGCGCGCCAGCTTGCCCGCGTTCGCGCCGCCGTCGGCGCTCCACAGGCGGTAATCATCCACCGCGCCAAAGCCGATACAGGTGTTGTAGGTGGGAATCCGGTCACGGACGCGCCCGCCCAGCAGGTGAACCAGCGGCGCGCCGTAGAATTTTCCCAGAATATCCCACAGCGCCACGTCCAGCGCCGACAGCGCGCGCAGCTCCGCGCCCGCGAAGCCGTGATACATGATGTTGTCGAAGACGAAGCGCCAGATGCCCTCAATGTCCAGGGGGTCTTGTCCCAGCACCAGCGGCGCAATCGTGCCGTGGAGCGCGCCCTTGCTGCCGGGTATCTTGTCCACCGTCTCGCCCAACCCGATAAAGCCGGTGTCGGTATGGACGCGGACGACCATCAGCCGGGGATATTCCGCCCACTGCAGGGATTCAACTGCGGTAATTTTCATAATGTCATCTTAGCCCCGTGTATTAGGAAGATTCCTTGAGAAGCGACGCTTATTCCAGACCCGGCGAACGGTCAAAAGCCGTTCATTACGGCAGAGCAGCAGAGGGTTTTGTAGGAGCAATCCCTGTTTCCCCAGGTGAAGGGTTTAATCCGGGGTCAGGAATCGAACTGGAAGAGCGAGCAACCGCCGTCGAGCAGGAGAATCGTACCGGTCATGTAGCTGGTGGCGGGCGAGCACAGGTAGACGACCGCCTGCGCGATCTCGACCGGGGTGCCCGGCTCGCCCAGCGGGATGACCTTCGCCACGCGCGCGGCATACTGCGGCTCCTCGACCAACTGCCGCCCCGCCAACCCCGCCCTGACGATGCCGGGCGCGACGGCATTCACGCGGATGCCATAGGCTGCAAGCTCGCGCGCCATCGCCCGCGTCAGCATGTTCACGCCCGCCTTGCTCACCGAGTAGGGGGCAATTTCGAGCCAGGGAATATCCGCCACCCAACTGCTGGTCAGGATGATGCGCCCCGGCGTGCGATGCTCGACCATGTTGCGCGCGGCGCTCTGGCAGACGTTGAAGCAGCCGGTCAGGTTGATGTCGAGGTGCTCCTGCCAGCTTGCCTGCGTGACGTTCAGAAACGGCGCGGCGTTGACGATGCCCGCGTTCGAGCAGACGACGTCGAGCCGGGGAATTCCGGCGATGGCGGCGTCGACTGCCGCGCGGTCGCGCACGTCGATCTGCTGGTAGCGCGTGGACTGGGTGTACGCGCCGACCGATTTCACGCGCTCGACGTGCTCGCGGGCGTCGGCTTCAGGCTTGATGTCCCACAGGACCAGCGACGCGCCTTCGCGGGCGAGGTGAACCGCCATCTCATTGCCCAGGTCGCCTGCGGCGCCGGTGATGAGGGCAACCTGTCCGTCCAGCATTGCCACGCGCTACCATCCTTTGCTGAGAATCGGGAGGAAGTGACGAGGGCGTTGCGCTCGAACGCCCTCGCACGAGTCCACGTCACGAGGCGGCGGGAGGAATCACCGATTCGACAATTTGCAGCGCCGCGCGAACCATCGGCGTCATGGGGTCGTCTCCAATCGAGATGTTATAGCGGGGGATCGAGACACGCAGCATGACGTTGTCGCGAATCAGCATCAGCGCGTCCTGCCCGTAGGTGCCGCGCCCGAAGCGATTCGGCGTTGGAAAGTCAGGATTTTCATCCGCGTTTTCCAGCGTGCGCTGAACGAGATTATTGTAGAACGTCTCCGCCGCCTCCGCCGTGTCGAAAATGCCGAAGGTGATTTCCGCCTGGCTGCCGCCAAGCTCGGTATAGTAAATTTTCACCGTGCGCCCGGCGGGAAGATTCACATGGGTCACCGGCTCTTCCGTCGTTTCGTTGACGGAGCGGCGCCACTGCGCGCCCGCGTCCCACTCTTCGGGGAACGCGGCGACCACCGCTTCAAATGGGTCCCCGCCTGCCACGGCAGACGACTCGACGCTTTCGGCGTCCGCCCCTTCCGCCGCTTCGGTCGCATCCGGGTTGGGTGTTGGCGTGGGCGTGCGCGTCGCAGTCGGCTCCGGTGTGTTGGTCGGCGTCGGACTTGGCGTGATGTCGAGATTGTCCGGCGCGCAGGCTGACAGCGCGAGCGCCAGAACGGTCAGAAGCATAAAGGCAGTTTTAACAATCGGTCTTGGCATAAGTGGGCTTCCTGTGTGGGCGCTGCGTGAACTCCTGCGGGACAACAGGCGGCGCATCATCACGGCGTCAAATATCTTCGTCATGGACCAGACTCAAACGTTCCGGCACCTGACCGGTCACAATCATCTGCGCGACTTCTAGCTCGGTAACGTCTTCCTTGCGAAAGTCACCGATTTTGCGCCCGCCGCGAATGATGGTAAAGCGGTCTGCGACCTCGTGGACGTGACCGATATTGTGGGTGATGAAGATGACGGACAACCCGCTCGCCTTCGCCGCCAGCGTGTAGTTCAGCACTTCGCGCGTCTGCTTGACAGACAGCGCGGACGTCGGCTCGTCGAGGATGAGCAGCTTCTTACCAAAGTAAACCGCTCGTCCAATAGCGATGGACTGCCGCTCGCCCCCCGAAAGCGTGCCCACCGGCTCGT
>CALMDI010000549.1 GCA_937864975.1 uncultured Chloroflexota bacterium
GGGGCGTAAATGAACCGCGCGATGTTGCCTTCCTGATCGATGATGAATGTTTCCGGGACGCCTGAAATATTGTAGGCGTCCGAAATGCGCGTCTGTGAATCAGCTCCGTTGGGAAAGGTCAAGCCGAACTGGTCGATAAACGCGCGCGAGCTGCCTTCGACGTCGGCGTAGGCGACGCCGACGATGACGACGCCCCGATCCTGATACCGTTCCCATACCGACTGAAGCAAGGGCGCTTCCTCGTAACAGGGTCGGCACCAGCTTGCCCAGAAATTGAGCACGACCACCTGCCCGCGCAGATCGCTCAGGCTCAGGGTGTCGCCGTCGAACGTCGTGAGGGTAAATTCGGGTGCCGCGCCCGCGCTCGGCTGTGTCTGTTTCTGACGCGCCAGCGCCAAGCCGACCACCGCTGCCATCACCAGAATCCCAACGAGCACCACCGCCGAGCCGGGGCTGAACCCGCGGCGCGGGGGACGCTCGGTTTCGTCGTCCAGCAGATTGAAATCGGGTGCTGCGGTCATCGGTCGTTATCTCCGCGCGCGCAAATCGGCTTCGATCCGCTCGCGATACGTCGCGTCATCTTTCGGCAGGGGCGTTTCGGCGGCGGGCGCAGGTATTGCCGCCGCCTGTTTTCGCCGCCAGCGCAGCAGCGTTTCCACTGCCACGACGAGCGCCAGCCCCGCCAGCAGCCACGGCGTCAGCAGCGACAGCGCTCGAAGCGTCGGGTCTTGCGGCGTGCCGACCACGCGCTCGCCAAACCGCTGCACGAAGTCCGTCACGATCTCGTCGGGTGTCTGTCCCTGTTCAAGCTGCGTCCGAATCTCCGCGCGCCACTGAAGACAGGCGGGCGTCCCGCACACGTCCAGCGGAATGTTCTCGCACACCGGACAGAACAACCGCTGCGCGACCGCGTTGACCTCGTCCTCGGTGACGCCGCCTTCCTGCGCCAGCACGGGCAAAGCGGACAGGAGGAGCACGGCGAAGAGGAGGGTGAGGAGAAGCCAAACCCCACCCCCTGACCCCCTTCCCGATTTCAGGGAGGGGGAACGTAGATAGGTTGCTTCTAGGCACTTCCTCCCCGATTTCGCGGAGGGAGACGGAAGGTGGGGTAACACTCTCACGCCACGCCCTCCGCGCTTCCGGCGACACGCCCGCGCGCGCTTGCCCGCGCCGGAAGCGGCTCATCCTTCCACGCGGCAACCAGCGTGCCCGCGATCAACAGCAGACCACCCCACCACACGAGGTTAATCAACGGATTGAAATAGACTTTGAACGTCGCCGTGCTGCCGTCCTCGCTCCACCCGCTGAGCAGAACGTAGAAATCGTCGACGCCGGGGAAGGGGCTGGTCGCGCCCGCAATCGTCATCGGCATTTCAGGGTACAAATCCTGTCGAGGGCGCAGGCGGTCTATCGCTTGCCCGTCGCGGCTCACCGTCACGTCCGCGATGGTCATGTTGCGCCCGTCTTCCCCGGTGGCGAACGTCAGGTCGTCGTAGCGCATTGTATAGCCTGCCAGCGCCAGGCTTTCGCCGCGCGCCAGCGTCTGCTGCGTCTCGGACTGGAACAGCGTACTGCCGATGACGCCGATGCCGATGACCGTGATCCCCAGATGCACGATGTACCCGCCGTAGCGACGGCGGTTCCGGGCGAACAACGCGGTCACCGCGCGCAGCCAGGATTCGTGTAACCCTTCACGACGCGCCCGCGCGCCGCGATAGATTTCGTACAGCGCGACGATCCCGGCGAAGGCGACCACGCCATAACCGAACAGCGCGCCCGCGCTGCGCGTGCCGGTTACAAACATCACGACGACGAAAACGACGGTCACGAGCGCCGGGACGACCAGCGCGCGACCGAGCCGTCGCAGCGAGGTGGCGCTCCACGCCGACAGCGGGGCGATTCCCATTAACAGGTAGAGGGCGATAAACAGCGGCGGCGTCACCTGCAGAAAATAATCCGCGCCGAGCGTGATATTCGTATTCAGAAATAGCTCGGACAGAATCGGCGCGCCAAAGCTGCCCCAGAAGATGGCGAAAAACAGGGCGATAAAAATGGCGTTGTTCAGGACGAACAGCGCTTCGCGTCCGAGCAGGCTCGTAAAGGCGTGCTCGCCGCGTAATTCGCCCCGGTTCCAGCGCCACAGCAGCAGCCCGACCGACACGAGCGTGACCACAGCCCAGAACGCGAACATCGGGAAGCCGATTTCGCTCTGGGCGAATGAATGCACGCTTGAAATCAGACCGCTGCGGGTGGCGAATGTGCCAAAGATCACGGCGGAAAAGGTGAAGATGACCAGGAACATGTTCCACACCTTCAACATGCCGCGCTTTTCCTGAATCATGACGCTGTGAATGAAGGCGGTGCCGATGAGCCACGGCAGGAACGCGGCGTTTTCGACCGGATCCCAGCCCCAGTAGCCCCCCCATCCAAGCACGTCATACGCCCAGCGCCCGCCGAGCAGCAAGCCGAGACCCAGAAACAGCCACGCCACCAGCGACCAGCGCCGCGTCGCCTTGATCCATCCGGTCGAGAGATCGCCGGACGCCAGCGCCGCCATCGCGAACGCGAACGGAATGACGAAGCCCGTGAAACCCAGGTACAGCATCGGCGGGTGGATAATCATGCCGAAATGGCGCAGGAGCGGATTCAAACCGCGGGCGCTCTCTGCCAGGATGCGCGGGTCGGGCGCGCGCGCCCCCGCCGGCATGAACACCGACTCGATCACCTGACCCGCGGGCGTCGCCCAGTAGCGTGTGAAGGGATTTTCGAGGAACACGACCAGTGCCAGGAAAAACGCCTGCGTCGCCATCGTATAGGCGATGACGTAAGGCATCAGGCGGCGGTGGCTGTGCCAGTTCAACAGCAGCGCCGCCGCCGAAAACGCGCTCATGATCAGGTTCCAGAACAGCAGCGACCCCTGCTGCGATCCCCACAACGCCGTGAAGCGGTAGAAGGATGGCGTCGAGGGGTTCGTCACCTGCCAGACGTAGCTGATTTCGTAGCGCCCGCCCGTCAAGCCGATGAGCAGCGCGCCGGACGCGGCAAGGAGCAGGGGAAAGACGAGCAGCGCCGCGTTGCGCGCGCTCAGCACCAGCCGCTCCGAGCGGCGGCGCGCGCCGAGGATGGACGCGACGATGGCGTAACCTGCCGCGACGAAAGCGAGAAGAGTCGCGATGAAGCCGACTTCCGCGAGCATTCTAAGCGTCCGCTTGAGCCGCGACCTGTTCCGGTCCGCCCTCGATAAACCGGCTGGGGCACTTCAGCAGCAGCTCGGTCGCGTAGAAAACGCCGTCGTCGCCGAGGCTGCCGGTTAATATCGCCTGCGCCTCGTGCTGAAGCAGATCGGGCTTCACCTGTCCCTCGACGCGGACGGGCATCCGGGTCGCGTTCGGGTCGGTGGCGGCATCCCGAAGCGCTGTCGCCAGATCGTCGAACTGGCTGGGGATATTCGCGATGGTGAAGTCGATCACCAGGTTCTGGCTGTCGTACCGGATGGAGTCGCCCAGGACGACGCCGGAAATGCGGACGGTCTCGCCCGCGTAACGCTCGTTGCTCAGCATGTCGTCCACGGTGATGAAGTACTGCGCGCCCGCCAGCGTGCCGGAGACGATCAAAAAGGCGACCGCGCCGAGGATGAGCAGACCGCCGATCATAAACTTCAGCCGCTCGCCGCCGCGTTTGACGGCGCGAATTTTCGTGCCGCTCGCGCCTTTTTCCCAGGACGCCTGTGTTGCCATGCGCCGCTCCTGAACTTTGCCTGCGCTTATTGTATCACCTTGTGACAGCGATCACAATTCGCGCGGGCGAATCTCATCGTCGTTTAAGCCGAGTCGCGCTCGCGCTCGACACGCTCCCGCGCCAGCCAGACGCCGCCGACGATGAGGACAAAGCCAATGCCGAGCAGGAGCATGAGCGTGCCGCCGCCCTGCGGTACCTGCTGCGCGGCGGGCGCTTCCGAGGTCGTGGCTTCCTGCGCCGAGACCAGCGGCACGGCAACCGTGAGCGCTGCCCACACCGCCAGCAGCAGAACGCGCCGAGTTTGTCTGTGCATGATGTCTGTCTCCTCAGGTAAAGCGCCGCCCAATATCGGATCGCGGACGGCACCCAGCGGCTCGCCAATATTGCCTATTTTACCGCGGTCTCCTGAACAAAAAACCCCCGACGCAGGGTCGGGGGCTTTCGATGCTGGCTGAAGGCGCTCGCGAGCCGGGTATGCGCTATTGGATAGGCTGATCCTGACTTTCCAGGAAGGCGACCAGGTCGGCGATGTCCTCCACCGCCAGCCGCTCTCCGAAATAGTCCGGCATCACGGGTCCGTACGACGGCACGAGATAGACGTGCGGATCGACGATGCTTTCCACAAGGTACTGTTCGGGCGTGTAGCCTTGCAGTGCCGGGTCTTGCAGACGGATTTCGACCACGCGCGTGTACGTGCCTTCGGTTGGAGGTCCGACGATTCCGCCCGCGTGGCAGCCCGCGCAGCCCACGGCGGTATCGTTATAAATTGCCTGACCCTCGACGGGGTCGCCCGGCGCTTCCGTGATTGCCGCGACGATTGCCTGCACGTCCGTGCCTGCCGCGTTTTCAGGCGCCGCGACGCCGCCTTCACCCGGTATCTTCGGGAACTGGTTGACCGCCAGCAGATCGTCCAGCGTCCAGTTGCTGCCCTTGTCAAAGTTGAGGATGTAATTCACCAGGTCGTTCAGCTGGTCGGTACGCAGCGGACCGCCGCCCGCCTGCGCCCACGCGGGCATCGGGCGGGGCCAGTAGCTGACGCTCGTCGGACGACCGTGAACGAGCGTCGTAAACACGAAAGCGGTGCGGCTCGCTCCCCAGCCAAGCTGCTCCAGGCGCGACGGCTGTTCGGGGTTGTAACCGCGGTCGATGGCAGTTTGCATCTGCGCCAGCAGCTGATTGCGCTGCGTATCCAGCTCGACCAGCCGCGCGTCAATCTCGGCGATTCGCGCCGACGTCGTCCCTTCCGCTTCGCGTTCCGCGTTCAGTTGAGCGATTTCCGCGTTCACCGGCGCCAGGAAGTCGAAGCCGAAAAAGTGCGGGCTGTTTAAGGCGGGGGCGATTCCGCTCAGCCCGCGTCCGTCCATGCCGTGACACTCCGAGCAGTTTGACGCTAACAGCCGCGCCCCCCCCTCCGTCGACCGGGCAAGAAACCGCTCCTCGAACGCGCGCATTCGGGCGCCTTCGTTGATGGCGAGCCAGCCCAGCAAAATCATGATGCCGAGAAAGGCAATCGTCCCGACGACGACGCGATGCTCGATGCGTTCAAACAGCAATCGTTGGAACATTCGCTATGCCCCCGGTGCTGCAAAGTACTGCGAGTTTTCGTGGATAAAAATATGCTCCGCCTGAATCTGGTACGGCGGCAGATTTTCCGCGGAGTCGCCTTCGACCCCGAGCGATTCCGCTGTCGGCGTCCAGATGATCGCGCTGTCCACTCGCTTCAGGTTGTCCTGATTCTGCGTGACGATGATGACGCCGGTCGCGTTGGGCAGGTCGCGCTGATACTGTTCCAGCAGGTCATCGAACTCTTCGAGAACGGCGCGCAGTTCAGGCGCGTCCGCCGGGACGGTATTGAAGGCGAGCGATTGAACGTTCAGCTTGTCGCGGTCGCGCAGCAGGCTGAGAAGCTGCTCGCCGACTCCGTTCTCCCCCAATTCCTGATTGAAAGCGGCGACCGCTTCGTCGGCATTTTCGTCGTCCGCATCGACCTCGCGGGTCGTGTAGACGCCGACAACCAGTTGATCGTACGGAACCGGCAGCAGCCGACCCATCTGGTTATGGGCGGGCGTCTTGTTCAGAGCATCCAGCACTTCCGCTTCCGCCGCCACCTTGACGCCGAATTCCGGCAGACCCATGTAGCTCAGCACGACGACGAACGAGATCAGGAAGAAGCCAATCGACAGGACGAGGCGGCGATGCGCGTAGCGGCGGCTGACGCCTGTCTCGAGGTATGGCATGATGACGAGCAGCGTCGTCACGATGCCTGGGAAAATCACGCCCCAGAAGACCTTATCGCCAAGCTTCAACGCGCCCTGAATCCACAGGAAATACCACGGCGCGGTCGTGCCAATCGGCGTGACCTGCGGGTCGGCGTGCGACTCCAGCGGCGCGTGATAGAACCACGTACACAGGATAATCAACACCAGCGTGCTCACGCCGATCCACATCATCTCGCTGGTGAGCACGTCCGGGATAAAGTAGACGCGCTTGTCGAGCGGCACGCGCTTGGCGGTGTCCTCGCCGATGTTCTCGGCTTTGGGCGGCAGGCTGTGCGCGTGAATAATCACCTTGTAGTAATGCACGCCGGTGAAGATGAATAGAATCGCGGGCACGGCGAGCACGTGCAGCAGGTAGAAACGGAGCAGACCGTTCGCGCCGATTTCGGGACCGCCGCGCAGGAGCAGGTTGATGTTCGTGCCGACAATTTCCGGCGGCACGGCTTCCGCCATACTCGCGCCGATGGTGACCGCCCAGAGCGCCAGTTGATCCCACGGCAGCAGGTAGCCGCTGAAGCTGAGGAACAACGTCGCCGCCAGCAGAATCACGCCCGTCGCCCAGGTGAACTGGCGCGGCTTTTTATAGCTCGCCGTCATAAACGTTCGCACCATGTGCAGCGTGACGATCAGGACCATCGCCTCCGCGCCCAGACGGTGGAGGTCGCGCATCAACTGACCCATCGGCACGTTGCTGAGGATGGTGAGCATGTTCTCGTACGCGACTTCCGGGGAAGGCGTGTAATAGATCATCAGGAAAATGCCGGTGATCGTCTCGAAGAAGACAAAGTATGTCGACAGCCAGCCCAGCCGGAAGCTCGGGTACAGCCCCGTGACCTCGCGGTTGAAGTAGCTTGGACGCATGTGGAGCCAGAAGCCGTCCGCGTGCGGAGTGAGGCGCGGGTTCGGCTTGCGGCTCGGCGGCTCGCCGCGCAGCGCCTCGCGAATGTCCTGAAGGTTCATGCCCGCGGTGAGACGTTCCGTCACCTCGTTGACGCCCTCAAGAATCGCGCGCTTGACGCCTTTTTCTTTGACGTCATCCAGAAATGATGGAAATGGGAGGACGGACATAAACTCCTCTCCTGCTCTTTACGCTCAACGGCTGACCGTGGAGAAGGTAAGGTTACGGGTGATTCGGACGCTTGAGTCGCAGACCGGTGTTCACTTCGATCTTGGAAACCTGACGCCCATTGAGCTTAATCGCATAATCGTTGCCGTTCAAGCTGTTGGCGTTGGTCGTCTCTTCGACTGTTCCATCGGTAAACGTCACGGTCGTGCTGAAAATGTCCAGCCCGCGCGGCGCGGGACCGCCAATCCAGTTGCCGGGAAGCTCGTAGCGCGAGCCGTGGCACGGGCAGCGGAACTCAATATCCTGCCAGCGCGGCAGGCAGCCCAGATGCGTGCATACGGCGTACAGCGTCAGCAAGCCGTCATCGACCGTGTGAACGACGTGGAAACGACCGTCCGGCTGCGAAG
Organism: uncultured Chloroflexota bacterium; assembly: GCA_937864975.1. Taxonomy (GTDB): domain Bacteria; phylum Chloroflexota; class Anaerolineae; order Aggregatilineales; family Phototrophicaceae; genus ZC4RG36. The sequence goes on from CALMDI010000549.1 coordinate 7,488, forward strand.
CGGGCGCAGCGCCGGCTTCGGCGGGGAATTTGTCGACGGTGAAATTAAACACGCCGCCGAACGTGCCTTCCTTGAAGCGCGGCAGGGAAAACCAGATAATCCCCGCGGTCGCCTCGCCAAGCAGCAGCGCCATCGACGCGCCCCAGATGTAATACAGAAACTCGCGCCGGCTCGGCGCGCTGACCTCGACGGCAGGGGCAGCTTCGCGGCGCGCGGCGGCGCGCGCTCTGCCTTCGGTTGTGGTGACAGTAGTCATTTGAGCCTAATCCTCCTGACGCCTGAACCTGCGAGCGCGGCGAGCCACGCCGAAACGGTCGCATGTCCGTGCCACAGCTTCGCCATAGGCTGAGGTCACGGGACAAGGCATAACACCAACTTCATGACACCCGTAAACAAGAATCTTCTTGTCAAGAATGGCGGTGTGCGGCGCGTGCTTGAGTCCCATTATAGCGAATGTAGTGTGCCAACGGTACGTTCGCTCCATGAGAAAATCCGCGCGCCTCGCACCTGTTTGTAGAATATATCACAAGCGCGGGGGGCTGTCAAAAACTGGACGAGCGCATTTGACGCTGGATCAGGGGTTCAATTCGGCGCTGGGAGCGACGGCAGCGCGTCGCAAACACGAGTCCACCAGACGCGGCGGATCGGTTTTTTATGAGTTTTGCCGCAGGCGCGACCCTGCCTTGCCCGTTCGCCTTAACGCAAGTCATAATAGGCGCCCATGACGATCTACCAGCTTTCCTCGCCGCGCGCGACCTGGATCAACATTGTCAATCCCACGCCCGCGGACGTGGAATCGCTGCGGCGCGCCTACCCGTACATTCACCCGCTGAACCTTGAGGACGTGCTGAGTCCGCTGGAGCGCCCGAAGATTGACGACGACGACGATTACCTGTTCGTCGTCATGCACTTTCCGCTGTGGGATTCCATCAAGCGCCTGTCACGCCCGCGCGAGGTCGATATGTTCGTCGGGCGCGGCTACGTGGTCACGGTGCACGACGGCACGCTCAAGCCGCTGGTGCAGCTTTACCGACAGTGTGAGGAAAGCCCGGAAGCCCTGCACAAGCTGCTTGGCAAGGGCGCGAGCCACGCCTTTTACGATATTCTCGACAAGCTGGTGGACTACTGCTTTCCCATCCTGAACAAGGTCGACACCAATCTGCGCGCTATCGAGGAAACCATCTTCTCCGCGGAAGCGCGCACGATTATTCGCGATATTGCCCTGCTGCGCCGCGACATCATCTCACTGCGCCGGATCATTCGCCAGCAGGTTCCCATTATCGAAAATCTGGAACGCAAGGAGCGACCGATTATTCATGAGGATCTGGACGAGTATTTCGGAGATATTCTGGATCACCTGTACAAAGCGCGCGACATTGTCGACGAACACGCCGAAATCATTGCCGGTCTCGCCGAAACGGCGGACACGCTGATTAATAACCGGGTCAACGAGGTGATCCGCATTCTGACCGTGATCTCGGTGATTCTGTTACCGATGACGCTGATCTCCAGCATTTACGGCATGAACCTGTCGTCGCTGCCATTCGCGGAGCATCCGTCGTCGTTCCTGATCGTCAACGGCTTGATGTTTCTCATCGCCATTGCCATGCTTGCCTTTTTCCGTTACCGACGCTGGTTATAACGTATGACCCTGATTTCCCCGGCAACGTACATTCGCACGTTCGACGACTTGCGCCGCCTCACCGACACGCTGGCGCGCGAGCCGGTCATCGCCATCGACACCGAATCCAACAGCCTCTATGCCTATCGCGAGCGCGTCTGCCTGATTCAGATTTCGACCCGCGACGCGGATTACATTGTCGATCCGCTGATTATCGCGGACGTATCGCCGCTCGCGCCGCTGCTGGAAAATCCCGCTCTCGAGAAGATCTTTCACGCGGCGGAATACGACCTGATCTGCCTGAAGCGCGATTACGGCTTCACGGTCGTCAATCTGTTTGACACTATGATCGCGGCGCGTATCTGCGGGCATAAGCAGATTGGGCTGAGCAGCCTCCTCAGCGAATATGAGGGGGTAGAGCAGGACAAGAAACACCAGCGTGACGATTGGGGTCAGCGCCCGCTGCCGCCCGACAGCCTGCTTTACGCGCAGATGGACACGCACTTTCTGCCGTCGCTGCGCGATAAGCTTGCCGAAAAGCTCACCGAGCTCGGACGGTGGCACGAAGCGCGCGAGGCATTTGAGGAAGCCACCAACGTGGTGATGCCCGACACGGCATTTAACCCGGACGGTTACTGGCGTCTTGGGCTGCCGAATCAGCTCACGCGCCGTCAGATGGCTATTCTGCGCGAGCTGTACCTGCTGCGCGATGAAATCGCCGCGCGCCGCGACCAGCCGCCGTTCAAGATTTTCATGGACAGAACGCTGGTACAGCTTTCGCAGATTGCGCCGCAGACGCTCACCGATCTGTATGGCATCGCCGGCATGTCGCCCGCGCAAATCCGGCGCTATGGCGATCAACTGCTGCGCGCCGTGGCAAAGGGCGACAGGGCGAAGCTGCCGCCGCCCCCGGAGCGCCAGCCGCCCGCCGACCCGCTGGTGGTCGATTGTTACACGACCCTGCGGGAATGGCGGCGCAACCGCGCGCAGGAACGCGGTGTCGAATCGGACGTCATTCTTTCGCGCGAGACGTTATGGGCGCTGGCGGAGCGGATTCCGACCACGCTGGAAGCCATGCGCGATATTCCCGGTCTCGGACCATGGAAGCTCGACGCTTACGGCAATGAGCTTCTCGACGTGATCAAACGCTGCAAGCAGCGCACGACGACGCAGCTCTGAGCGTTGAGGCTTGAGGGATGAGTAAAGGCAAATTCGATCAAAGTGGTGCTGTTGCGAAAATGCGTTGGAGGAGGGGGCGGACACGTGGGTCCGCCCCTACTAAACCTGTGATGGTTGAGACAGAGCAACGCAAAGCTCATACCTCATCCCTCAAAGCTCATAACTTCGTAGGTTGTCCTGTTGGAGGCTCATGCCCCAGACCATTCTGAACCGCCCGCGGCTGCACGTGGGCGAAGCTGAAGCGAACCGCCGAGCGACGTGGCTGGAACTGTTTTATGATCTGGTCTACGTGGCGACGGTGATTCAGATTGGGGATCGCCTGAGCGACGACGTCTCGATTAATGGTTTTCTGGGCGTCGTCGCGCTGTTCATCCCGGTCTGGTGGTCGTGGGTGGGCACGACGTTCTATTCGAACCGCTTCGACTCGGACGACGCGGTTCACCGCCTGCTCGTCTTCACCAAGATTTTCTTCGTGTCCCTCATGGCGATCAACGTTTACGACGCGCTGGGCGAAACCGCGCCGCAGTTCGCGCTCGGCTACGCCGGCCGCGGGCAGTCGGAGCGGACCGAGAAGGGCGCGCTCGAGTTCACCGACACGGTGCTGGGCACGACGATCGAGCTGGACGGCTCGACGACACGCAACTTCGTCCGCGACGAGCAGCGCAAGCTGGTCGCGCAGCGCACGATCAGCTCCGGCGGCGTCGCACGCCACTATCCGCTGTTCGACCAGCTCGGCTCGACCGTCGCCCTCACTGACAGCTCGGGCGCGGTCGACGCGCGCTACGTCTACGAGGACCCGTTCGGCGCCCACCCCGCCGTCTCAGGCGCCGCGTCGACGCCGCTGCGGTTCGCGGGCGGCTACCGCGACCCCGAGACCGGCTTCTACAAATACGGCGAGCGCTACTACATGCCCGACCAAGGCCGCTGGACCCAACGCGACCCACTCAACCAAGCCTTTAAACCGCGAGAGGCGAACCGCTACGTATACGTGGGCGATGATCCCGTCAACCTCGTGGATCCACAGGGACTGGACTGGTATGAGTTGGACATTGGCCTCTTGTCCGTAGGCGGCGACGACGAGGCAGGCCTCTTCACCGTGGGCCTTGAGGCGAACTGGGGCGTCGCTGTCGGGTTCTCCGCGGGCGGTTCGACCGGGGTGGCTGAAACCGGACTAAGTGCAGAGGCTGAGGGTTGCTTCTTCGGGTGCCTGGGCGTCAGTACAGACACCGGCCTCGGATACGGTCTCGGCTTCAACTGGAGCGCGGATGTGGGCGTAGAATGGACCTTCGCCCTGTGATCGGCAAGCAGGATGCAGACCGGACAGAGCTGCTTGGCTTCTATTGCGTCGTTGGAGCTTTCGCCTTCGTCGGGATAGGCGGACTCGTTCAGCTGCTTTCGTCAAGCGACGATGCCGCTGTGGCCGCGAGTACCCCGGGCGGTTTGCTGCTCGCGGTCCGAGGAACACTCCAGCTGAAGTCGGCGCCCTATCGCGAGCGCCTCCTTGACAGAGGTCAACGCACGCCCGCCAAGCAATATCCACGGCCGACGGCGCCTGGAAGCCTTGTGTTGGTAGTTCTTGGGCTGGGCTGGGCGGCGGTCGGGCTGGGTCCGGGTGCGCTGGTGTTGGGCGTGTCGTACGGGGTGAGGGCGGACGCGGCTGGGTGCGGCGCCGGGGGGGGGGTCGTGATGTCCGCCACGACGTACGCGGGCTCTGCCCAGTTGGCGTCGGC
>CALMDI010000550.1 GCA_937864975.1 uncultured Chloroflexota bacterium
GGGACGGAAGCCGAACAGATCGAGCAGATGAATCTCGAAGTAGCGCATGGCAAGCCGGGGATCGTCGTCATGGCACAGCCGGTCGAGCGTGTCGTCCAGCAGCTTGAACACGTTTCGGATGTCATCATCGCCCGTGCCCGTGAACCGGTCGACCATCTCGGCGGCATAGCTGGCATACGCGCCGCGCTGCAAGTCCTCGCGCAGCGGCAGGTAGGGCATGGTCATTTCCGCCTGCGAGACGATGCCGAAATCGCGCCCGCGGTGGATCAGCATATCGACGCGGGTGAACAGCTCGACGTGCCCGGTTTTGGTGCTTGTCAGCTTGCGCGCGCCCTTGGCGATCACGTCGAGCTTGCCGTGATTCGGCGTCAGCACCGTCAGAAGCCGGTCGGCTTCGTTGAAGTCGCGCCGCTTGAGAATGATCGCGGGGGTGCGAAACTGGCGGTCGTGGCGTGTCACAGGGTTACGCTTTCAGGCTGTCCGGTCCAAAGCCGCCGGGCAGCAGCTCGCGGAGCGTGTAGTCGGCGACGAGATGCCCGTCGAGATTGCCAATAAGCACGCGCAAATCAGGCGCGAACTCGTATAACACCTGACGGCAGACTCCGCATGGCGCGCCGCCGTTGCGCGTGACGACCGCGATGGCGGCGAACGCGCGGACGCCCTCGCTGACGGCTTTGACGAGCGCGGTGCGCTCCGCACAGATCGTCGGTGAATACGCGGCATTCTCGACGTTGCAGCCGCCGAAGATTGTGCCGTCGGCGGCTTGCAGCGCCGCGCCGACGACATAACCGGAGTACGGCGCGTAGGCATTCTGCGCGGCGTTCACGGCGGCGTCGATCAGCATTTTCACGCGCTCGTCGGTCAAGGGACGTGTCTTTCGCCGGGTACAATCCAGTGGCTGCGGATGGCTCTATTATACCGCATCCGAGGGAGAAATTGAACGGCGGACAGGGTATACTCGGCGGGGGAGGCAAACGCATGACGCAGCGGCTCGCCATTGGCATCGACGTGGGTGGAACTAAAATTGCGTTCGCGCTGGCAGCAGAAACGGGCGAGGTCGTGGCGCGACACCAGCTGCCGACGCTGCCCGACGAAGGCGCGGACGCAGTCCTCGACCGTATCGCCGCGGGCATTCACCGCCTGCTGGACGAGGCGAGCGCGCTGGTCGTCGGCATTGGGATTGGCTGCCCCGGTCAGATCGATCCGGCGGGCGGAATGGTGTATTACGCGGTGAATCTGCGCTGGCGAAACGTCGATCTGCGCGGCGGCGTCGAGCGGCGGCTCAGGCAGCCGCTGCCGGTCTGGATTCAAAAAGATGCCAATGCCGGGGTGCTCGTCGAAGTGATTTACGGCGCGGCGCGTGGCTCCCGCGACGTCGTCTACGTGGCGGTTGGCACAGGGCTGGGCGGCGGCGCGGTGATTGACGGGCGCGTGATTACGGGGGTCACCTTTAACCCGACCGAGATCGGGCACCTGTCGCTGAATCCCGACGGACGACTGTGCAACTGCGGCTTGCATGGCTGCGCGGAAATCTATGTGTCGGGCATGGGCTTTCTGGCGGGCGTTCGGGAGCATCGCGGCGCGTTTCCCGACAGCCCGCTGGCGCGGCTGGATGCCCCGACGACCGCCGAGATCCTTCAGGCGGCGCACGCCGGAGATGCGCTGGCGCTGACTGTGGTGCGCGAAGGCGGGCAGGCGCTCGGCGCGGTCATTGCCGCCTGCGCGGGTATTCTGAATCCGGCGCTGATCGTGGTCGGCGGCGGCTTGGGACACGCGGCGGCAAGCTTCCTGCTGCCCGAAGCCGAGCGGGAGCTTCGGCGGCGCACGCTGCCCGCTACCTACGAGGGCGTTCCCGTCGTGCTCTCGCAGGTAACGGACAGCGCGCTCGGCGCGGCGGCGCTGGTGTGGCACTTTATCCCGACGCCCTGATTCGCAGGGATAGCTGGCACGCCTCGCAGCAAGGAGTCGATGATGTGGGTTCGCGGATTGCAGATTGAGAATGCCCGTATCGTCGCGGATACAGGTGTGATCGACCACGGTTGGCTCACGTGTCGCGACGGCGCGATTGCGGAAGTCGCGCAGGGCGACCCGCCGCAGCGCCCGGAGGTCGAGCATGTGGACGCGGCGGGGTTAACGCTGCTGCCGGGGTTCATCGACCTTCACGTTCACGGCGGCGCGGGCGCGGAGGCGATGGACGCCGCGCCGGAGTCGCTCCGAACGATGGCGCGTTTTTACGCCGAACACGGCGTCACCGCGTTTCTGGCAACGACCTGGACGGATGCACGCCAGCGGATTACCGCCGCGCTGCGCTGCATCGCCGGGGCGGTTGGGGCGCAGCCCGACGGCGCGACCCTGCTTGGCGCGCATCTCGAAGGACCCTATCTCAACGCATCCAGAGGCGGCGCGCAGAACACGGAATACATTCGCCGCGCCGACCGCGACGAGGCAGCGGAGTGGCTTGATCTGGGCGCGATCCGGCTGGCAGCCGTCGCGCCGGAATTCGAGGAAAATCGCTGGTTCATCGAGGCGTGCGTGCAGCGCGGCATCGTCGTGTCGGCGGCGCATACGGCGGCGACCTATGAACAGATGCGGCGCGCGGTCGAGCTTGGCGTTCGCCAGACGACGCACACCTACAACGCCATGACCGGGCTGCATCACCGCGAGCCGGGCACGCTCGGCGCGGCGATGATCCTGCCGCAGTTGAACTGCGAGCTGATCGCGGACAACATTCACGTGCATCCGGTGGCGATGGCGATTCTGACAAAGCTCAAAGGCGTCGAGCGAATCATTCTCATCAGCGACGCCATTCGCGGTGCGGGCATCGCGGAAGGCGAGTACCAGATTGACGAGCGAACAGTCGTCATCCGTGACGGCGCGGTGCGCCTGCCCGATGGCACGCTGGCGGGCAGCACGCTCACGATGGAGCGGGCGCTGGCGAATTTTATGGCGGCGACGGGCTTCCCCGTCGAAGCCGCGTGGCAAGCCAGCAGCCTGAACGCGGCTCGCGCGCTGCACGTCGACGACCAGCGCGGCAGCATCGCGCTGGGAAAGCGCGCCGACGTCGTGCTGGTCGATTCGAGCCTCAACGTGGCGCTCACAGTCGCGGAAGGGCGCGTCGTCTTTCGCCGCGGCGTGTAACCACCAAGAACTTAACGCAAAGGCGCAAAGATCGCAGAGACGCGAAGGCAAGTTTCTGCTCAAGCGGGCTGCTGGAGAAGCTCCTGAATCCCCTGAACCATCACGTCGGGGTGCGTGCCGTAGAAGTACACCACGCGCAGCCTGCCGTCGGCGTCGATTAAATAGGACGGCGAGGTATGCTGGACGAAGTAGTTATCGGCATCCAGCGCCGGGTCGTGGTCTTCATGCGCTTCCTCGGTCGCCGAGAGGTCTTCGAGCGCCACGTACAGCCCGTATTCCCTGGCAACGCGCTGCAAGCTTGCGTTGTCACCCGTCATGCCTACGAACGTGGGATCGAATTGATCGAGATAGGTGCTGACGACCTGGGGCGTATCGCGCTGCCCATCGACGCTGATGAAGACGTAGGACACGGCATCGCCGTTCTCGCCGAGCGCCTGTTTTACGCGCGTGTAGTTCGCCAGCGTGAGAGGGCACTCCTCCGGGCAGTTGGTGTAGCCAAAGAAGAGCAGGGCGGGTTTGCCGCGCAGGTCGCTCAGGCTCATCGGCGCGCCTGCTTTGCCGACGAGGGTGAAATCGGTCAGTTGAACCGGCGGCTCAACCCGCGCCGCGCCCGACGGCGTTGGCGTGGGAGCCGGGGCGGGCGCGCCGAACCCGGTCAGCGTGCCGATGGAGTAGCCCACCACGAACAGGATAACAATGAGCACGGCGGTCAGCGCGTATCGCAGCCGCGTGTCGCGGAGTAAATTCGACATGCCTGCAAACCCTCACAATGGACTCAAAAAGGCTGCGACGACATTACATCGCCGCAGCCTTGATTGCAAATCACGTACCGGGCAGGCTATTTTCCTGCCGTCAGCCGGTTGGCGAAATGACGACAATCGTCCCCTGCATACCCACGTGCAGACTGCAAACATACGGATACGCGCCCGGGTCGGTGAAGGTCAGCGAGACCGACTGTCCCGGCGTGACGATCAGGTTAAATGGATCCCCCTGACCCACCTCCGCGCCCGATTCCTGTAGGGGTATCAGTGCTGCTCCCAGCGCGAGTATCGGCGGACCGCCTTCCACGGGAATGGGAGTCACATCCTGCCCGTAGAGCGGGGGCCAGGAAATGGTGTGAAGCTCGCGGCTGTCGGCGTTCAGAGTCCATGTAACCGTATCGCCGGGTTCGATGACCGCGACCCAGGGGAAGAACATGTTCAGGTTCGCCGTGGTTCCGAAGCCCGCCAGCACGGTCGTTTCAGTGCCTTCGGACATCATTTGCGCGGAGCCGGCTTCAGTCGCCGCGCCAAAGTTAGCGAACGCCTCGCCAACCGCCGCGCCGATCTCGGCGCCGCCCAGCGCGATGGCTTCCATCGGACTGGGCACGGGCTGATCCGCGCCGACGACTTCAACCGTGCCGGACATGCCGGGGTGAATATCGCAGAAGTACGTATACAAGCCGGGATCGACGTCGAAGACGAGTGTGAACGGCGACACAGGCGCGAGGGCGGGTTCAAAAATGAAGCCATTATTGACGTCGCCGCCCGTGTAGGCTGCTCCGTTTTCGATGCTGGGGAAGAAAACTGCCGGGTTGAACGCCGGGGTGGGTGTGCCATCGACGTCGGCTTCGATGATGAGCGGAGTCGGTCCCTCACCGAAGTGGACGTTGTGGAATCCATTCACGCTCCACGTTACGGTGTCACCCTGCTGAATCTGGACATTACTTGGGAAAAACGCCAGCAGGTCTGCGTTTGCCGGACCGCTCGCGCCCGCCTGCACGAGATAGCTGTTCGGAGCCATCTCCTCCTGCGCGAGGACGGTTTGGCGGTTGGCAAACACGCCGGCGGCAAAAAGAAGCAGCGTTGCGAGCGCTACCTGTGACGCTACCAGCGCCTTGCGGATCGTGGCGTGGCTCGATGCTACCGACAGGGCCTGCGCCTT
>CALMDI010000551.1 GCA_937864975.1 uncultured Chloroflexota bacterium
CGAGCCACTGGCTCGCCCCCTCACCCCCAGCCCTTTCTCCGTTTACGGGGAAAGGGAGCTATTGCAAACTAATGGATAAACCAAATAGGATGCGCCTGACGTAGCTTGGGCGACCGGCTCGGTTGCCCAAGCAGGGCGAGACATGTCTCGCCCTTACAATATGCGGCGTATTCTAATCAGTCCATCCATAAACAGAAAATGGGTAACCCATCCCTAAAAATAGACAATTAAAGAGGACAGCCTCAAAGTCCCTCCCCGTAAACGGGGAGGGATTTAGGGAGGGGTTCAGGTGAAGTCGAAGCTTTAAGGGTCTTAACTTGATGCCTATGGGCGAGTCATTAGCTAGCCTTTTTCAGCTTCCCCCTGACTCCTCAGAAAGTCGTCCACCGCGCTCCGGGCAATGCGATAATCCCCGCCGATGCGCGCGGCGGGCAGCTTGCCCTCCTCGATCAGCGCGATCACCTCGAACTCCGACGTTTTCAAATAGGCAGCCGCCTCTGCGGGAGTCATGACCGAAGGCGAGACGCTTTGGGCAACGTGTACGGGGATGATCGGCGCTTCTTGAGGCAGGGACATAATGAAATACAGCGCAACGACAATCGCCACTGCCAGCGCGCCAATTTCGACCAGCGCGGCGTTGAGCAGCATGTCATTCGTCAGCGTGCCGCGGCTGCTGCCGACGACGAACACGCCGTAGAAAAAGCCGATGATGATTGGCGCGATCAGAATCAGCCCAATGAGCCGCCCCGTTTGTCTCGGAACATTCCGGTTGAACACTCGAAAGTTCCCTCGAAAAATAAGAAAGAGTCCGACTAGAAGGCTGATGCCGCTGCACATAAGGCGGTCGATCCTCGTGTGATAAGTCTTCTTGGATTATAGCGTAGGCTTGGATAAGCTTTTAGCAATTCGCCTGTCGCCCCGCATCAATTGGGTCGTCCTCGATGGGACAATGGGTTGCGAAGGCGCATCGCTTAACGGCATAAAGGAACTCCGATGGCAACTGGACAAGCGCTGCTCGACCAGATGAACCGCACGCCAATTCTACCGAACAGCCTCGCCATATGGGGTTTGGGGCAAATGGGCATTGCCGTCAAGGGACCGGACGGCATGGTGTACATCGACGCCTACTTAAGCGACTCGGTTCGCGAGCAGGGCAGCGACGATTGGAAGCGCGCCTATCCGCCGCCGCTTCAGCCGCAGCAGGTGAGCAACGCCAGCGCGATCCTGTCGAGCCATGAACACGGCGATCATCTGGATATCGGCACGGTTGCCCCCGCCTCGAAAGCCAGCCCGGATGCGAAGCTGATCGTTACGGGCTGGAGTCTGGACATGCTGGCGGACGCCGACATTGCCGACGACCGCATCCTCGTGCCGCAAGCGGAACAGCCGATGACGATTCCCGGCACCGGCGCGCGCCTGACCGCGCTTCCCTCCGCGCATTATCAGGTCGAGCATGACGCGCAGAAGGGACACCGTTGGGTCGGCTACCTGATCGAGTGGAACGGCGTCGTCTTCTACCACTCCGGCGACACGATCATTTACGACGGCTACGAGGAGATGATGCGCCGCCATCCAACGCCAGACGTGGCGATGGTCCCTGTGAACGGGCGGGACTGGTATCGCGAGGCGGTGATGGGAGCGATTGGGAATTTGTGGGGAAATGAAGCCGCGCAACTCGCGGCGAACCTGGGCCGGGGTGTCGTCATCGTCGGGCACAATGATATGTTCCCGAAGAATGTGATTCCGTATGCCTCGATTGCCGACGCCTTTGAACAGGTCGCGCCGCGCCAGCCTTACCGTGTGTTGCAGCCGGGCGAATTATTCTATTTCGTGAAGTAAGTCGGCGGTCTGGAAAAACAGTGAACCCCAGAGGTCATAGACAACACCGAGGAAATTTAGCAACGTCTCGGCGTTCTCTATGACCACTGGGGTTCAGTCAGAAGTGCTCAATCAGGCTCCCTGATTGGCTTGAAATGATCCTTTACGCTTGCGGGGTTTCCTGAACCAGCAGCAGGGAATTGCCCTCCGAGTCGAGGATCGTCGCAAAGGTGCCCCACGGCTGCACCTCCGGCTCCGAGACGAACGTGACGCCCTTCGCCTTCAGATCGTTGTACACCGCGTGGATGTCCGGGACGCTGAGCGTGACCGCCTGGGATTTGCCGACCGTCCCGCGGTAGTGCTCCCAATTTTCGTCGGGCAGATAGAGAATCAGCTCGGTTTCCGCACCGGGGGGCGCGACGGCAATCCAGCGTGTGCTTGCGCCCGGATACAGCTCCGCATCGGTACGCAGTTCCATGCCGAGTTTCTCGGTGTAAAATGCCTTCGCACGCTGCTGGTCGCTGACAAAAACGGATACAGTGCCGACACGAGAAATCATCTATTTTCCCCTTTGCGGTGGTAATTTATCCACTTCTAAAGGATAGAACAAATGTTCCAAAGAGTCAACATAACAGGCTCATAGCGCCACTGCTAATTTTCTCAAAACCCCAGGAAGCAAAGAAGCATACTGCCAATCTTCAGAAACAGAGAAAAATGTCTTTCAATTCCTCGGTTGCTCATCCGGTAAATTCGTAAACCGGGCACGACACGTCGTGCCCCTACGACCGACTGTCTTTTCGCCAACTGACTTGCCGGATGAACCACTCGGCATTTTAGGTAAAATAGGGAGTATAACCGGGTGGTCTGAGGCTGTTTCGGTAATCAGTCCGATACACAACCAGACTGCACTCCGCAAGGAGACCCCGGTTTTTATTTATGGAAATCCTGTAGTAGTTCCTTCGCAGTAATTACCCTTTCAGGCTGTGCCATCCCTTTATAGATGCGATAAGCCGCCTTCATGTGCAGGCAACTTTTTACCTACCCGGTCGAATTGAATCTGATCGCGCAAAACGGGTAGGCTGTTACGGCGACATAGTGGCATCACCCGATTCTTGATGAACGGCTCATAACCTGGGTATTCAGGGTCAACAATCAGAAAATCTAGTCTAAGAAGGTGCGGCTGAAGAAGTCGATAAAGTAAGCTTGAGAAAATCATGACGTGAATCGGGGTTCTGGTTCGTTCAGGGCGCAGGCGATTTATTAGGGCAATCGCCTCTTGTTTCTCGCGTCCTGTCATAAGAAGGGTGGCAGAGCGGTAATTGGCAAGTGCTACAACCGTACTTCGGTTCGTCTCTTCAATTCGCCCACTCATGTCAACTTCGGCTCGCATTTGTGCATGGTAGCACAAAATCGATCACGGCGGCGCTTAGCTGCCTTCGATCAATTCCAGCATTAAGCGAAACGTGCCCGTCGTCGTGCCGTCGCGCACGCCAAAGCGCGTCACGGCGATCACGTACTGCCCGTCGGCGGGCAGCGTGTAGGTCACAGAGGCATTTCGGGTCGAGGGATTCGCGTCGTCGTTAATGCCGCCCGGCAGCGTGTTATCGCCGGAGTCGCGCAGGACGATGATGGGGTCGAGGTCGCCTTCGACCGTCTCCGCGGCAATGACAATCTGATCGCCCGCGCTGCCGCTGAACTGGTAGAACAGGGCATACACCTCGTTCGAGAGAATGCCTGTCTGCGTGTCCCCGTAGACGATCAGGCGATCCCCACCCTCGCTCGCCTCCTGCTGGCGCGTGGGGCGGGTAATGTCGCCGGGATCGAGCACGAAGGCGCTGCCGTCCTCCGCGACGCGGACGCGCGTTTCCAACCGCTCGCCAGGATGAAGCTGCATCCCGCGCGCCGCCGTGTCGAGCAGCATCTGGTCATTCGCCGCGACAGTCAGCGCGAAATCCACAGGCGCGATAGTACCGCACGCATCCTGGTACCATGCCCAGATGTCATAATCCCCCGGTATAACCGTGCCCTCTGCCCAGTAGATATGCTCCACGGGCTGGTCGGTCGGCGTGTCGCAGCGGGTGTTACTGTCGATCTGTAAAATGCCGCCGCCCGGCACGCTCGGATTGCTGGACGAGACGATGCGCCCTAACGGGTCGCGAACGAACAGATTCAAATCGGCAGCCGCGTTCCACAAGAGGCTGGCGGTTAGCGCCCCCGGCGACAGCGCGATATCGCCCACCGTCAGGGCGAGGTCGAATCCGCCAACCGTCGTGCCTTCTTCCAGTCCAGAGCGGGTCGCCAGAATCAGGTAATCACCGTCTTTTTCAAGCCGGTAACGCACGATACGCGCGTTGCGCGTCGCGCTGACGTTGTCGTTAAACGAAAGTTCCTCGTTCAACTCCCCGTCGCTCAAAATGAGATACGGATCGAGGTTACCGCTGGTCGTGCTCATGGTGATCGTGACGCGCTCGCCCGCCTTGCCGGAAAAGCGGTAATAGCTGATCGGGCTGTCGTTGGCGACAAAGCCGCGAAGCTGCTCGTTATAGGTGATCGGGCTGACCGAAAGCTTGGTCACGTCCACCGGCACGGTGGTCAGCCGCAGGTTAAAACCGCCGCCGAATGCCGGTTGCCCGTTGTTCGCCTGTAAAATGTACGTGCCGCTGCGCGGGATGGTCGCCCGCAGCGTGGCGAACCGCGCCCCGGAGCCGTCGCCAATGCTCTGAAAGCTCAGATTGAGCAGGCGAAGCTGCGGCGCAACCCGGCTGGCTTCCTCGGTCGCGAACAGGGTCGCGGCGATCAGGTCGCCCGCGCGGGCATTGAAGATGTAGGAAATGGACGGTGCGTTGGGCGCGAACTGCCCGGTCACGGCTTCTCCCGGCACGAGAACCGCGCCCGCCAGCAGTCGGTCGATGTACAGGTCGAAACTGCCCACGCCCGCCTGTCTGCCCGCCGGCACCAGATACCAGCCGGTTTCGGGCAGCGTCGCGTAGGCGACTAGCTCCGTCGCGCTCGTCTGGACTTCGCTGCTGACGATGGACACGCCGCCGCGATTCAGAATGTCGAGCTGCGGCGTGAGGTCGCCGCTGGTCGTCGCCATAATCACACGCACGAGATCGCCCTGCTGTCCGCCGAAGGC
>CALMDI010000552.1 GCA_937864975.1 uncultured Chloroflexota bacterium
ATTATGAGCAGGGCGAGTTTTACGATTTGGTGCTATTCTCGCTCCTGCGCCGCGACTATCCCGATTAGTGCCGCGTCAATCTCCTCGCCATCAGGACGACTGTTTTGGGCGGAACGCTCCTCAATATCCTCACCGTCGCCATCGGCAGCGGGCTTGGCTTGCTCATCGGCAATCGCCTGCCGGAGAAGATGCAGCAGTCGGTGGTCACCGGGCTGGGCTTGGTCTCATTGATCGTCGGCGTTCAGAACGCGGGCAGGACGGGCAACATCATCATTCCGATGCTGAGCCTGGTTATTGGCGTCATCGTTGGTGAGGCGCTGCACATCGACGTGGCGCTCGACCGGTTCGGGGGCTGGCTGCAAAGCCGCTTTGCCCGGTCGGGTGAAATGGGTGATGCTGCCGAACAACGCGCGCGCTTCATCAACGGTTTCGTCACCGCCAGCCTGATTTTCTGCATCGGACCGCTCACGTTCGTCGGCTCGATTATGGACGGCATGGGCTTGCCGCTCGGCTTTCAGCAGTTAGCGATCAAAAGTGTGCTCGACGGCTTCGCGTCGATGGCGTTTGCCGCCAGTCTCGGCGTCGGCGTGGCGTTCGCCATCATCACCATCCTGATTTTACAGGGCGGACTCGCGCTGGTTGGGTCACTGCTCGTGTCGGCAAACGACCCGGCGACGCTCGCTCAGAACCCGATGATCCTGGAGATGACGGCGGTTGGCGGGCTGCTGCTGATCGGCTTGGCGCTGGTGCTGCTGGACGTCAAGCGCCCGCGTATGGCGAATTTCCTGCCCGCGCTGCTGATCGCGCCCGCGCTCGTGGCGCTGGCAGCCGCGCTCGGCATCGACATTTACCCGCTGTAGTGGTTAGTCAAAAGTGGAAAGTGGAAAGTCAAAAGTAAAACCTCCCTGATGAAATGGCTGGATCTCCTTTTTACTTTTAACGTTTCACTGTTCATAGCTCTTCGGAACCAAAAAGCAGCCGGGAGCGCTCCGACGGCTGCTTTTCAAATGCGTTGTGACCGACGTTACTTGACGTCGACCTTCGCGCCTTCGGCTTCCAGAATGCCCTTCGCCTCGTTCGCGCGATCCTTGCTGACCGCCTCAAGGACGGTGGCAGGAGCCGCTTCGACCAGGTCTTTCGCTTCCTTCAAGCCCAGGTTCGTGACCTGACGCACTGCTTTGATGACGTTGATCTTCTTGGGACCGACGTCAGACAGGACGACGTTGAACTCAGTCTGCTCTTCGACTTCTTCCGCCGGAGCCGCCGCGCCACCCGCCGCCGCGCCGCTCATGGCGGGCATCGCGCCCATCATCATCGGCGCGGCTGCCGTCACGCCCCACTTCGCTTCCAGCAGGGTCTTCAGCTCGGATGCTTCGAGAATGGTCAGCGCGCTCAGGTCGTCGACCAGCTTGTTAAGATCAGCCATTGTAGAGTCTCCCTCTTGTGTACCGTACTTCGTTATTCGGATAGATGTGGACGGTCGAGTAAAAAGTTAAAAGTGAACAGCAGAACACTTTTAACGGACTTACGCAGCCTCGGTGCCCTCGGACGAATTTTTCTGCACGTAGGCGTGCAGCACGTTGACAACCTGGCTCGTCGCCGAGTTGAGCAGACCGGCGAGCGATGCCGCGGGCTGCGTGAGCAGACCGAGCAGTTGCGCGCGCACCTCGTCCATCGTCGGCAGGTTCGAGACCGCTTCGATGTCCTTCGAACCAAAGACCGCGCCCGACAGGACGCCGCCCTTGAGCACGAACACATCCGGGTTGTCCTTCTGGTACGCCTGAATGGCTTTCGCCACCGCAGGCAGATTGCCGTTGCCGAACGCCACCGCCGTTGGACCGAGCAGCAGGTCTTCCGGCACGGGCCAGCCCGACTGTTGCAGCGCAATGCTAAACAGGGTGTTCTTGGTGACGGTGTAACTGCCGCCCGCCGCATCGCGAAGTCGGTTGCGAAGCTCGTCGAGCTTGGCGACGGACAACCCGCGATATTCGGTGACGATGAAACCGTCGGTCCTGCTCAGCAGGTCGCTGTACTGGGCAACAAGCTCGCCTTTGCGTTCTTTGGTGATTGCCAAGTGCGTCCTCCTCCCCTGATCGCTAACCGAACAATAAAAAAGCGACCCCGCAGCGTGCAAGGGTCGCTCATGACTGGCATGAGATCGGCGTCCTCACCTCGGCAGGAAATTAAGCGCGGGGCGCACCTGCTGTCTGCGGCAAAGTCATCTGACTTATGAGCAGCATTATAGCGGCAGAGGAAGTCGCGTCAAGGGTAGGGTTGCATCCTAGCGGTCGTTGTAGATGCGGCGGTAGCTGCACTGGTTAGAGGCGACGGCGGGGTTTTCCTGCACGTAGGCGACAAGCGAGCGGCTGTAGCCGTCCGCGGCGCAGTTGGCAGAGCAGCCCGACGACGTGACGGCGAACGTTTGACTGAATCGACCATTGGCGCGGAACGTGGTCGACAGGTCGCTCCCCTGCACGACCACCGTGCCGCGGGCATTGCCCTCAATCGTGAAGCTGACCGGGTACGACTCGCGGAAGGTGGCGAGCGTGTTGCAGCCAAACTCGTTGTTCAGCCGGATGCTGATGTTCTGCGCGCCCCCGCCCCCACCCGTGAACTGAGGCGTCGGGGAAGCGTCCGGCGAGACGATTTCATCGCAGTCGCCTGTCGTGGTCACGTCCTCGCCGCGTATCCAGTAGCGGTCGAACTCGGTGAAGACATCCGGGAGCTGCACATTCCACCAGACTGCGCCGCCATCCTCCGCTTCCGCCTTCGCGCGCACCGGGAACACTTCGCCGCCGCCGACGAAGCGGCGAATGGTCGCCGCCCCGGACGGACGCACGTACACGGGGATATTACTGCCCATAGTCTGGACGCGGCACGGCTCCGGCGTGTCCGTGATCGTCGGGGATGGCGTCGCCGTCGGCGTTGTCGTGACGGACGGCGTGAATGTCGCCGTCGGGGTATGCGTCCTCGTCGCGGTTGCCGTTGCCGTTCGTGTCGGGGTGTGGGTCGCGGTCGGCGTCGCCGTGGCGGTGCGTGTCGCGGTCGGAGATGGCGTCGCGCTCGGCGTGACCGTTGGCGTCCGCGAGGCGGTTGCCGTGTTGGACGGAGTCACCGTCGGCAGCGGTGTTTCCGTGGGCGTGATCGTCTCGGTGGGCGTCGGGGTCTCGGTGGGACTCGGCGTGCGCGTGGCGGTCGGCACGATGACCACCACCGGCGCTTCGGTCGGCGTGCGCGTCAAAGTCGCCGTTTCTGTTTCGGTTGGGGCGTCGGTGGGAGCGTCCGTCGGCGTCTCGGACGATACGACCACGACGACCAGCGGAACCTCGGTATCGGTTGCCGTCGAGGTTGGTGTTTCCGTAGGCGTGGGTGTCTCGGTCTGGACGAACACGACGATCACCGGCTCATCCGTCGGCGTGTCACTTGGCGTGCGTGTCGCCGTCGGCGGATCGGTTGGCGTCCGCGAGGCGGTCGCGGTATCGGACGGTGTCACGGTCGGTTCGTCGCTCGCCGTTGCGGTACTCGTCGGCTTCGGTGTATCCGTGGGTAAGGGGGTCGCGGTCGCCGTGCGTGAAGGCATGTCAGACGGAAGGATGGCGACCGGCGCTTCGGTCGGGGCTGGCGTCCGTGTTCGGGTCACGGTTGCCGTTGGCTCCCGCGTGTCTGTCTCGGTCGGAAGTTGCGTTCGGGTCACGGTTGCCGTGGGTTCTCGCGTATCGGTCGCGCTCGGCTCCACGACAATCACGGGCGCTGCCGTCGCGGTGTGGGTCTGGGTGAACGTGGGGGCGGGTCGCTCGGTTTCTTCCGTGGCGACGAGAACCACCAGCGGCTCGCGCGTCTCAGTGGGCGGCGTCTCCGTATCCACGATCACGACGGCGACGCCAGCGGTCGCTTCGGATGTGCTCTCGCCGAGGGCGGCAATGTTGGGGGGCGGCGTCGGTGTCGCCGCCGCGCCCCCTTGCAGCAGCGGAAGGGCGAGCGCGATCAGGACGCCAACCAGTGCGACGATCACGCCAATCAGCGGGATGAGCAGCGGGTTGCGCCCGCCGCGCTCTGCCGCCTGCGATGTCGGGTGGGGCATCGCGCCGGAAGCGGGCGCAGGCGCGCCGGGGCGCGGCGCGATGGGCAGCAGCCCCGTCGGTGTGTCGGACACCCCGGAGACCGCTCTCGCAAAGGCATCGGCAAGCGCGCCGACGTTCGGAAAGCGCTGTGCCGGGTCTTTGTCGAGCGCGCGTTCCAGCACCGCGCCGAGCGCCAGCGGCACGCCTGCGCGTACCGAATGGATAGGCGGCGGCATTTCGCTCATGTGCTTCTGCATCATGGCATAGGGCGTCAGCGCCTCAAACGGCAAGCGCCCGCTGATGACGCCGTACATCATGGCGGCGAACGCATATTGATCGCTCGCCGGGGTTGCCTTCTCGCCGCGCCACACTTCCGGCGCCATGTAGGCGGGCGTGCCGACCATCATCCCCGCGCCCGTCAGGCTTGCCTGACCGTCCGCCATCTTGGCGATGCCAAAGTCGACCAGGTACGCGGTGCCCCGGTCGTCGAACATGACGTTCCCCGGCTTGATGTCGCGGTGGACGACGCCGCGGCTGTGGGCGTAATCGAGCGCGCCTGCTAACTGCTGAAAAATGGAAGCAATCTCAATGAGCGCGGGCAATTTGCGCGCGCCGTCGCTGCCGGGCGCGAGCCGCTCCGCCAGCGTGCCGCCGTTGAGCAGGCGCATGGCAATGAAGCTGACGCCCTGGTGCGTGCCGTAATCGTAAATGGGGACGATGTTGGGGTGTTCGAGCGCGGCGGCGATCTTCGCTTCGCGGAAGAAGCGATCCAGAAAGCTCGGCTGCTCCGCCAGCGCAGAAGTGAGCACTTTGACGGCGACTTCGCGCTGCAGGTTGATTTGCACGGCGCGGTAGACGGCGCTCATGCCGCCCGCTCCGAGAAGCTCTTTAAGCTGGAACTTGCCCAGCGATTGCCCGCTCAGGTGATCGACGCTCATGCGACGCCTGTGACCGTCCGCGTGTGGGGGTATGCGCTCGAACCATTCGCATCAAGTATAGTCGCCTGCAAGTGGAATGTAAAAATAATCGCGCAAAAGGATTGTCTAGACGTAGGAGTGGCGATAGTCGGGGCGCACCGCGTGCGCCCACATCTGGGCGGACATGCGCGGGGGCAGAGCCAACGACTCTGCCTTCAGTCACCGCCTTATGGCGGTGACCCCCTAGCAAGGGTCCGCCGCTACGAATACAGGCGACATTCACCGACCTTCCGCCGAAGGGACGACCAAAAGGACTGTTAAAACCGCTACTCCGCGCCCAAGACCCGCCCTTCGGCGGCGCGCACGAGCCGATCCCACACCGCCAGCCCGACTCCTTCCCGCGCCGACCAGTGCGCGAGGATCACGTCGACTCCGCGTGAATCCAGGTCTCGCAGGGCAGCAAACAGGCGTCGAGCCGCGCCCTCAAGGTCATCGGCGCGTCCAAGAGAAACGCGCTCCACGGGCAGATTCGCGAAGGCTGCTTGCGCGTCATCGGTCGTCAAAATGCCGACGCGCTTGTCGTCACCGCCGAGGGCAGCCGCCATGATCCCCATCGCGTCGAGCGTCGCCTGACCGCTTCCCGCGAACAGGCGCAGCTCGGCGCGCGGCGAATAGTGTTTCAGTAACATCCCCGGCGCGGAAGCCGCCTCGTCGCTGCCCAGATACCGCGGCGTGTACACCACGTCCGACGCCCACTCGCGCAGCGCCTCGACCGGCACGCCGCCCGGACGCAGCACAACGGGCGGTTCCTGCGTTAAATCCAGCACCGTCGATTCGACGCCGACCGTCGTCGCGCCGCTGTCCAGCACGATGTCCACGCGCCCGCGCAGGTCGTCCAGCACGTGCTGCGCGGTCGTCGGGCTGGGACGCGAAAACAGGTTGGCGCTGGGCGCGGCAATTGGCAAGCCGGACGCGCGCAGAAGCGCCAGCGCCACCGGATGGCTTGGCATTCGCACGGCGACCGTGTCGCGCCCCGCCGAGACGTTTGGTGGGATCGACGGGTGGCGGCGCAGCACGAGCGTCAGCGGACCCGGAAAAAAGCGGCTGACCAGCTCGCGCGCCAGCGGCGGCACCGTCTGCGTCACCTGATCGAGCATGTCAATTGAGGCGATGTGAACAATCAGCGGGTCAGACGCGGGACGTCCTTTCGCGGCGAAGATACGGTCAACCGCGTCGGCGTCGCGCGCGTTTGCGCCCAAGCCATAAACGGTCTCGGTCGGAAACGCGACCAAGCCGCCGCGCCGCAGCACCCCCGCGGCTTCTTCGATGGCTTCCGCGTCGGGATGCAGCGCGTCAACCGGAAGGACTCGCGTCTCGGCGCGATAGCTCATGCGACAGGCAGCTTACGCCTGATCGCCAAACGCGCGTGACTCGAAGCGCTGGAGCGCCGCCTGAAGCCGCTGCTGGCGCAGGGTTGTCGTCAGGTCGCCGCGCGTGCGCTCCAGCACGCCGCGCACCACGTCGGTCTGGCGGCGAAGGTTGCCCGTTATCGCGTCGGGGAAATCGAACGTCACCAGCTTGTCGTAAATCGCGTCCATCGCGTAGAGCAGCCGCTCGGCTTCGGTGCTGTCGCCGTCCTCGCGCCGCAAAATGTCGAGGATAAACCGGCGAAGCTCGGTGGCGGCTTCGGCAAGCCCGTTGAGGTAGGTGTCGTTTTCGACGTCGAGGGTTTCGGGGGTTGGCAGCGGTTCGCCGCGCACGAGCGCCAGCGTGCAGAATGCCTCGACGACTTCCTTCAGCGCGTCCTGCATGTAGCCCGCATAAGTGAGGTCGGGATAATCCACGACGCCCGCCCGCAGCGTCTCGGCGGCGGCGCGCGCCGTTTCAAGCTTGGCATCGACCGCGTCCCATTCGCGCCGGTGGATGGCACGAATGGACTCGGCGCAGTGCCGGATCGTCTCGCGCGAGCGCGCAATCGCCTGGTCGCGCGCGGCGGTTTTGGCGGAAAACGCGGTGTAGATGGCGTCGGCAATCGCGTCAAGCCTCTCCATCGGGCTTCCCTTCCTCGTCCACCGGCTTGATCGTGCCAAAGAGTTGATCGGCAAGCGAGACCGGCTGCGGGGGCAGCACGATCTCGCCGTGTTTTTCTTCAAAGCGGGTGAGGTTGGTTTCCAACGCCTTGAGGAACAGCTTGGCGTTGGCGGGCGTGAGCACGACCCGACTCTGCATACGCGCGCGTGGGTCGTTTGGCATGACCTGAACAAAATCCAGCACAATCTCGCTGTGCGTCTGGCTGACGATGACGGCGTTGGCGTAGGTCGCGTTGAGAGTCGCCGGAATCTCCAGCCGCAGTTGGCGCGCCGGTTGAGGCGGCTGCTGGCTCATGGGTTTCCTTTCGCGTCAGTTCCCTGTCCGGTTGCCGGACGAGTATACCGCGCTAGAAAGGAATATCAGAGATGTTGTCGGCGGCTTCGCCGTACTGCTCGTATTCGTTGCTGCCGCTGCCACCACCGTTGTCGCCGCCACGCTGACCGAGAAACTGCACCGTATCCGCCGTCAATTCAAGCGTCGCCTGCGGCTGACCGCTGTTGTCGGTATAAGCGCGGACATCGACCGTTCCGACGACAAGGATCTGCATCCCTTTGCGTACATATTGATTGCAGGTCTCGCCAAGCTGGCGCCACGCCGAGATGCGAAACCAAACGGTCTTCTCCTTATTCTCCTGCGTGCTTTTATCTGCCCAACGACGGGTGACCGCCACAGAAAACGAGCAGACCGGCACGCCGCTTGGAAGGTAACGCAACTCAGGATCGCGCCCCACATTGCCTACGATTGTCACGTTCTGATACCCTGCCATGTTCACTTCTCCTTGATTAGCCGCTTATAGATCGGCAGCGAATTCTTCTACATCCGCTCTTGTCAGTCCAAGAAAATCGACGGTGCCTAATAGGATGTCGCTGTTAAAAGGCTTTCGCTGTTCTCTTGTTCCAATATGGTCAATCGCAAATTGAAGAAGTACGTATAGCTTCCAGAATAATCTGAAATATAAATCCCTGAATTCCGTAATCTCTTCCTCACTTCTCGATAGGGATTTATATCCCTTCTTTAAACCCTCAAAGATGTTAGCGCTTTTCTTGTTGTCGTTAAGCACATCCTCAAAGCTTTTTGCAGCGGCAATATGAGCGAACCTGTTTCGCAGTTTTGCCATCGCCTTGATGATTTGATGCCATTCATACGGTAAAAGCCCTCACGCAAAGGCTAAATCGGACATTGCGCCCAAAGAAGCTACTGCACCCGTCCCCGGACTCATCAAAGCTTCTACCATTTTAGAGTCCGCCGAAAAGCGCATAAGTAAGAGACGTATCTGATCTTCAATGTAGGCTACACTGACAATCGATAATAATCTGTCAGATAAAGCGCCTTCCCTGAGAAGATGATTGACAACCTCCAAAGTATCAACCGCCGAGAAAGAAAATGTCCCATCCTGCATCCGAAACGCAGTTATAGGCGGTAGAATTTCCTCGTTCGGGAAAGCCTGTTCTATATAGATTAGTAGCGCTTTCCAAAGAGGCTTTTCATCTATCAACCTCCCACCATTTTCATTGCTGGGCTCTCCCATCATATGAAGCTTTTAGCCCTGGCTTATAGAACATGTATTCTATCTCATTTCACACAATTATACCACCCTTAAATACCGATTTCTCTATCACAGCCAAAATCTCGATAGGCTGTCGTATCCACGTCCAGGAAACAACTTGCGCCGTGGAGAGTGGCTCGGAAACGTTTGTGACTCAGGCTGTCTATCGACTTATGGGTTTGAGGAGGTTGAGGGTGTACGGTGTCTTTCTCTTACAGAAGGTGTTAAGATAGAGCGTCTCAAGTACCATGAACAAGGAGATGAACACCGATGAAGCCGACAGTTCGCATTGTGCTGATGCTTATCGCCCTGCTGCTGACCGGCGCGCTGGTCGCGCAGGCGCAGGACGCGCCGCCGCAGATCAACAACGCGCTTGCCGATCTCAGCACCCGCCTCGGTCGAACGATTCGCCTGCAAGACCTCGACACGTGGCAGTTTGCCGAGAATCGTTATACGGATACCGCGCTGGGCTGCGCGCTGGTCACCGGAGAGCCACGCCCGGAAGGCATTTCGGCGTACACCTTTACGCTGACTTATCAGGGCGTGACCTACGACTATCGTGTCGCGCTCGATTCGACCATCGTTCGCGCCTGCGACGCGGCGCTGTTACAGGTCACGCTTGCCGCGCCCGTCGTCGCGGAGGTGGACGCCTGTCCGCAGGACTTCGCGGGGTTCCTCGCGCCGCGGCTTTCGAGCAATGGGCAGGCGCAGTTGGTCGCCGGAGGCACGCCGAGCCGCCTGCGCGCCGCGCCGTCGGTTCAGGCGGAACAGATCGGGCTGATTAACCCCAGCGTCGTCTTTGCCGTCACATCGGGTCCAAGCTGCGGCGCGGATGGGTTCGTCTGGTGGCAGGTGTCGGTCAACGGTCAAATTGGCTGGGTGGCGGAAGGCGCGCTCCCCGATGCCTATTTTCTCGAACCGGCGGGCATCGCGCTGACGATCACACCCATCGCGGTGACACTCCTCCCGGCAACGCCGCTCGCGACCGCCATCCCCGAAACGCCGCTGCCGCCCGCCAGCGACACACCTCAGCCGACGGCGTTCCCGCTCGGCACGCCCGAAGTGCTCGCGGCGGACGACCTGCCTGAACTCGCGGGCGTCACGGGCGGCGCTCTCACCGCCCTGCACGTTCGCGAGGCGGGGTTGCAGCAGCAAATCGCGCTCGCGCCCATGCCGATCGCCGTCGCGCCCGGAATTGACCATATCGAGTGGAGTCCCGACGGTCGGTCGATTGCCTACACCACGATCAACGAGGATTCGACGCTCAATCTCTACGTGACGACCCTCGACGGCGGGGAGCCGGTCTTGCTGGCGGAGAATCTCTTTTACACCATGCCGGTCGATTTCACGCTCGACGGCACGCAGGTCGTCTACGCGAAGGTTGCAGTTGACGCGCTGACACAGGAAGGGCAGGTGCTCGACTTCTTCGCGCAGGGCTTGACGGCAGGCTCGACGGCAAATCTCATCGCCAGCGCCAACTTCGGCGTCGGCTGTGGCGGCGGGTCGCCGTTCCCCGGCGATACGGTCTACAACTGGGAAGCGGGTTATGGCGGGCGTCCGCTGGCGCTCGAAGTGACCGCGGCGGGCATCGTCTATTCGACCAACTGCACCGGCAGCGGTACCGCGCTGCTCAACCTGCAAACGGGCGAGAGCACCGTGTTGGGCGAGCGTCTTAGCCGCGTCGACGTGAGCATGGACGGCGCTCAGCTTGTCGGAATCACCGATCCCGAATCCGGCGCGCCGACCGGCGGAACGCTCACGGTCGTCGATCTCGCGACCGGAAACCAGATGCCGCTGGCGGCGGTGGCGTCGCCCGATCAGGTGGCATGGGGCGCGACCGGCGAGATTTTCTACAGCACGCGGACGACGGTGGACGGTACCATTCCCGGCAGCGACGCCGAATTCTTCGAGACGACGATGGGGATGACGGGTGGTGTCTCGCTCACACAGGTGACCATTCACCGCGTCGATCTGGCAGCCACCACCGACGCCGAAGTTTATACGGGGAATGCCTACGCGGTCGGACGACTGATGGCGTCCCCCGATGGACAGTGGCTGTTCTTCAGCACGATTCCCAATGCAGAGGCGCTTGCCGACGCCGTGACGGGCGGAGCCGTGACCGCGCAGACCAGCCCAGAAGAAATCCTGAGCTTCTTCCTGCCGAATCTGAATCGGCTGGCGCTGGCAACCGGCGCGGCGGAAGAAATCGCCCCCGACGTGCTCAAATCGACCCTGAACCGCGCGGCATATCCCCCGTCTGCGTCAGTCGAGTCGAACGGATAAAGAGTGTCCTCATTCTCTTAGCGCCCTCCCTGAGATCAGGGAGGGCGTTGAGTTTATTGCTCCTCGATCAACCGCTCTAAAATCGGCAGCATCTGGCGCAGCGCGTTCCCGCGGTGGCTGATCTGATTCTTCTCGTCCATCGACAGGGCGCTGAGCGCGGTGGAATAGCCGTTGGGAAGGAAAACGGCATCGTATCCAAAACCCCCGCCGCTGAGATCCGGCGTGCGGGCGATGCGCCCTTCGACGGTGCCTGTCGTGGTCACGCTTTCCAGCGTTTGCGGATTGACCAGCGCCACCACGCACACGAAACGCGCCGTCCGCTGCGCGTCAGGAACCCCGTCCATTTCCGCCAGCACTTTCTCGTAGCGTGCCCGGTCGTCGGCATCGGGACCCGCGTAGCGATGCGAATAAATTCCCGGTCGCCCGTCGAGCGCGTCGATTATCAGCCCGGTATCGTCCGCCAGCGCGTACAGACCGCTCGCCTGCGCGTAGACTCGCGCTTTGTGAACCGCGTTTTCCTCGTAGGTGTCGGCGTTTTCTTCGACGTCCAGCGTGTCCAAGCCAACATCGCGCACGCTGCGAAGGCGAACCGGCAGCGACTTCAGCAGCGCTTCGTATTCAGCCAGCTTGCCGCGATTCGTAGTGCCAATCAGCAGTTCAAACATCGGCTTAAATCCCGTGATGCTGGCGATACCACGCCCACGTGCGCGCCAGCCCTTCCTGAATCGGTACCTGCGGGTTGAAGCCGAGCAGGCGTCGGGCGCGCGTGTTGTCGCAGTAGGTGATCGGTGGCTCGGTCAGCGGACGCGGAACCACGCGCGTGACCGCGTCCTTGCCGATCAATTCCTCGTAAATCTGGATGAAGTCGTTCAGGGGAATCGGCGAGCCGAAGCCCAGGTTGAGAATTTCGTAGCCCATCGGGCGGTCGAGCGCGGCGGTGATCCCGTCGACAATGTCGTCCACGTACGTCCAGTCGCGCTGGAGGTTGCCGCCCTCGAACAGCGTGATCGTCTCGCCCTTCAGGATGGCGTCAATCGTCCTCAGCGGCATCATGTCCGGTCGCCCGTGCGGACCATAGACGTTGAAGAAGCGTAGGGCGGTCACGTTCAGCCCGTAAAGCTGATGATAGCTGTAGCCGAACAATTCCGCCGCGCGCTTGCTCGCCGGGTAGGGCGCGAGCGGAAACCCCGCCGTGTCGTCCTCGACAAACGGGATGCGCGCCGTCGCGCCGTAAACGGACGACGTCGAGCCAAAGACGAACACCGACACCGGGTGCCTGCGCGCCTCGTCCAGCAGCGTCACCGTGCCGCTGGTGTTTACGTCGGCGTACAGCCGTCCCTGTTCCGCCGAGGCGCGCACGCCTGCCATCGCCGCGAGATGGGCGACCCGTGTAATCCCGCGCTCGGCGAACACGCGCGCCACCAGAGCCTCATCGCGAATATCGCCTTGAATCACGTTCAGCGCTGCCCCGGAAGGGAGGTCGGTCAGGGTATGGAGCGCATCGACGTTCGCGCGCTTGAGCGCCGGGTCGTAGTAATCGTTGAAGTTGTCGAGGATGACGACGCGGTCGCCCGCGCGCAGCAGGCGCGCCGCCAGACGACTGCCGATAAAACCCGCGCCGCCAGTGATGAGGGTTGTCATGAAGGGTCTCGTCCTTGCTGGGCGCTGCCAAAACAAAAACGGCAGACCATTTCGCGTCGCGCTCGGTGCCGCCGTTCCTTTCCCTGCCCGACCCGCCGCGCGTTACGGCTTGCGAAATTCGCCGGTATCAGGCTTGTTCAGCTCGCCGGTTCCGGCTTTCCGGTATTCAATCGTCCCTGTCGTGCGTCGGAACTCGCCCGTGCCTGTTTGCACCGCGCGCATGGAACCGGTCGTCATGCGGGGGTCGCCCACGACGGCGCGCTGAAGCTGGCGTCGCAGGGTCATGAAATACACCACGATGCCGACGATGACCATGCTGCACATGACCACCGCCGCGCCTGCCGCTGCCAGCGCGAGCTGGGCGGTCGTCGTCGCGGGCGCGTCGGCGGTGGATGCCGAAGACGTGTTGGCGGCGACGGCGACAGGCTGCGCGCCAAATTCCAGGACAGGCGGGACGCCCGTATCGCTGACGGTCGTGGTGAACGTTCCGCCGGTTGTCGCCGTGTAATCGGCGCTGGTGATGACGACCGAATATTCCCCGGCGGGCAGCAGTTGAAACCCGACCAGCCCCTGGGCGGCGTTCGGAGACGAGTCCAGCAGCGCGCTGGCAATGACGACGCCGTCGCTGTTGAGCAGGTTCACGCTCACGCCGCGCGTGAGCAGCGGCTCGCCCGCGTCCCGCGCGCCGTTGCCGTCGCGGTCTTCGTACGACCGCACCCAGAGCTGACCCCCGGTTTGCGCGACCGCCACACCACTCGTCACGATGCAGATCAGCAACAGGAGGACGATTCGCTGCCTCATGCCGTGCCCTCGCTAACGCCGGCGCATTAAAACGGTTGCGCCGGTGCCGACCACCAGCACAACACCTGCCAGACCAAACACGATCAAGCCGAGATTGTCGCGCAGGGGATTGCGCGGTGTCTCCGGTTCTTCGACAATGTCGTTGACGACGATCAGATCATCCGGGGGCGGCACCATCGGCGGCACAACGCCTTCCGCCGCGCCGAATGCCAGGTGAATCGTCGCGCCCGGATTTGCCTGCACGCGGAACTGATTCGGCGTCGTCAGCCCGTAGCCGGATGGCGGCTGTGCAACCGTCACGTACTCGCCCGCGGCGAGGTCGGTGAAGCAGTGGGGCTCGGACGCGCCGTCCGTGTCGTAATCCTCGACTTCTTCACCTCCGGCGCGCACTTCAATCGCGCCGTCCGCGACCAGCCCCTCGCCTTCTTCCTGAATGCGGTTCTGGTTGGCGTCGTTGAACACGAGGACGCAGATCGACGCGGTCAGCGCTGCCGGGTCGCGCGCCGGAAGCACGTTGCCCGACGCGACCGAGACGACGGGCGCGGGTGGCGCTTCGGCAGGATCGACAGACTCGCGATCTTCACCACCGTCGCCGTCGTCCTCGCTCGACTCACCATCAGCTTCAGGATTCTCGTCGTCGGTGTTCTCGTCGCCTTCCGCGTCCGAGGGTTCACCGTCGCCGTTTTCCTCGCTCGAATCCCCCTCGTCGCCTTGACCCTCGCCTTCCCGAATGATCAGTTCCTGCCCGATCTGGATAATCCGCGGGTCGGAGATGCCATTCAGTTCCATGATGTCGAGGCGCGTGGTGTCATAGGCGACGGCGATGCTGTCAATTGTATCGCCCGACTGCACGACGTGGACAATTGAGCCGTCGTCGCGCTCGTCCTGTGGACTCACAAAGCCCACCGAGCTTGGGGGGGGAGGCGCCGCGGCTTGCGATCCGCCGCCGCCACCACCGCCGCTGCTCCCGCCGGGCGTGCCCTGCCCGGTCACGACGAGGCGAGCGTCGTCGAAATAGACTTTGTTCAGATATCCCTCAGGCTCATGTTCATCAGAGAGGGAGAGGACTCTCTGCTGTGACGCATAAATAAAGAACGTGACAGTGCCGCTTGTAGCTGTCGCGCTGACAGAAATTTCTTCCCACCGATCATGTGGTTGTGCCTGCCCCGACCATACAATATTGCTATCGTTCGGATTAGTGCCGCCGTTGGGGTCGACGCCAACTTTTATATAGGCGCCCATTTCTCCGTTCGAATTACATTTCTGGTTGTCCTTTGGCACGAGACAAGTGTGCAGCCAGCCGAAGGCACTACCACGGACAATCGAACCTTCGGGTACACTGACCTGCTGATAAACAGCAACTGTATATGTTACGAAACCACCCGAGAAATTGAGCGCTCGTGTACCCGATTTCGGGTCGGGATCAGGTCCATTATGGGGATAAGCTGTTGGGCGCTGATTGGTGAATTGACCACTTGGTTCGGCAACCCAAAGCTGCCAGTCCCCCGGAATATTCAGGGTTCCGCTGCCTCGACCGCTGTAAGACCCTTCAAATTCGCCGTCACGTAAGAGGTTTTGACCATCCTGCGCGCCGACGATGCCAGCGCTCAAAAGGAGCGCGATAATGACGAAAAGCAGCACGCGAATCGGCTGCTGCATAGATTTCTACTCTCAACTCAGCCAAAAAGCAGCGCCGGATCAACCCGCACTGGTGGCGCGATTATATGCAGCGCCCCCATGCGAGTCAATCGTGCAGCCCTACGGTTGGGCAACGGTGATGCGCTTTTGGCGGATCGAAATTCGGGAGATTCCCGGTACAATGATGGCAGCGAGTCCCTTTCATG
>CALMDI010000553.1 GCA_937864975.1 uncultured Chloroflexota bacterium
GTCCACAGCCGTCCGCGGTGTCCCGTCGCGTGGATGCCCCGCGTGTACGGGTACTGACCGGGCATTCCCAGGTCGCGCGTGTAGTCGAGATCGGCGATATCCTCCGGCGTGTAAACGCGCTCCACGGGCACGCTCGACTGCGTCGTGAACGTCTCGCGGCGTTCGGGCAGTCGCGCTGCCGTCTCGCGCAGGGTCGATTCTCCCCATTCGCGGCGAGCGTTTCGGGCATCGTCCAGCGTCCGCTTGTCGAAAGTCATGATCGCGTCTCCCGCCTTCGTCTGCGACGATTATAACATGTGCCGAAGGAGAGAAGCTTTGGAGGGCAAAGGCGTAAAGGAGCAAAAAGGGCGCACAGCCGTGCGCCCCTACAAACGTTCTGTGTTCTTTGCGCCAATGCTTTTGATGCGCATCCGCACTGTACGACTTTCCAAAACCCCCGCCTGTGACTACGATTAACGGGAGACCGCGCGCGAGGCGAACGCAATGCCAGAACCGAAGAAGCGCATTACCCATCAGTTTCTCGACGTCGTCACCCTGTCGGACAGCCGCTTCGACCGTGCATACATCCCCGCCCTGCTCTTCCTCGGCGTTCTGTATGCCGCGAATCAGGCGCTTCAGGGCGATTGGCTGGAAGTCGCCGTGCTGGCGCTCGAAATTGCTCTGCTCGTGACGCTCGCCGTCAGCCACCCGCTGCAAGCGCGCGTCCTCGGTCAGCGCCTCAACCGGCGTCACGCCACCTACGTCGCCTTCCTCTGGGGCTACAGCCTCGCGTGGGTCAATCTGGTTCGCCTGCTGTCCACCGTCAGTCCAACCGGCAAAGGCAGCGGCAGCTTTTACGCGCTGATGATGATCGTCGTCGCCTTCAGCCTCATGATCCTGCGCGTCCTGCTGATGCTCACGCCGCGCGGCTATCGCCTCTTCGCCACGCAAATTCCCATCTGGGAACAGGTCGTCGTGGCGATCAACGAGATCATCGCGGCGGGCATGGTCGCCACCTTCGTGGGCGGGAGCGTCCTGACGCGCATCCTCCAGCCGGAGGTGTTCACCACCCGCATTGACTTCGCCTATGCGTTTGGCTTGAGCATTCTGCTCGTCATCTATTACGTGGCTATCCAGTTCATGTGGATTCAGCGCTGGAATAACTGGCTCAGCGAAACGCGCGTCTGGCTGCAACTGACGCGGCTGCTCGCGCCGCTGGCGCTGCTGGTCGCGACGATGGTGATCGTCCGCCGTTTTATCGAACGGTCGGAGCCGCGCACCGCCGACCTCCTCGGTGGCGCGGCGGTCGATCTCGCCGTCCTCTCGCTTGGCGCGGTGGTCTGGCTTGTCATCCTCATCGTGACAATTCTCGTCTTCACCAGCCGCCGCGGACTTCGCCAGCGCTTCCTGCCCGATCTGCTGCTCGACCGCCTACCGCCGCGCATGGCGCTTTTCCTGCGCTCTATTTCCGACGTCGACATGCTGCTGATTATCGGCTTGCTGGCGACCGTGATCCCCGCCTATTTGTTCCTGCTCGGCGACCGGGGCGGCATTCTCGGCACGCTCAGCGGGCAAATTCTTCAGCGCGGGAGCGCAGTCATCGAAACGTCCGAACAGGCGCTGGCGCTTCTGTTTTCCATGCCCTTCTATCTGCTGGCGCTTGCCCTGCTCGCGCTCTATGCTTACGTTTTCAGCCGCCCGTCTCTGTCGGCGCAAGACCGCGACGCGCTCGTCGGCGCTCTTCCGGTCGGTTTCTTGATCGTCCTCATCATCACACTCTATCTCTTCGCTATTCCGTTCAGTCAGGTACTCACCGAAGGGCGTCTGCCGCAGCTTCCGCAAGACCTGGGACGGATTCTCGCGTTCAACGTCCTCATCCCGCTCATCCTGCTATACCTGCATTACTTTCTGCTCGTCCGGCTTCCCTACCGGCGCGGGCAGGGACGCTGGCGCGACGTGGAGAACGTGCGTCTATTGCGCCAGCAGCAAACCACCGACGAACGGATTGAGGGCTTAAATCGTGAAATTGATTTGCTGGATCGCTTATGGCAGGATGAGCGCGGTTTGGTTGAGCCGGACCAGCGCTTTCAAACCCTGTTCCGCTACGTGCAGCTCAACAGTCTGCGCGACGATCTGAATATGCAGCGACTGCACCTTGTCTCGGCGCGGCAGCAGCTCACCGAAGTCTCCGAAGCTCCGGTCTCCATTGCCGTCGCGCGCCTGCCGCTGCGCGTCGTCAGCCTCGGCATTCCGCTGCTCATCGCGATTCAGCTTTACCAGTGGGCGGTCGTCAACAACGGCTTGCGGCAGATTATCAACACGCCCAACATCACTGTGGACGAGTTCTTCCGAATCATCCTCCAGCAAGCGAATTTCTAGCGGTCAGCGATCAGCTTTCAGCCGTCAGCTTAAAGACAAATCAAAACCGTAACGCAGAGGCGCACGCGCGGGGTTCCCGCCACGCACTGGCTTCCCGCTAAAGCGGGAACTCCGGTCGAGCTTTGCTCGCCCCCTTGCAGGCAGGAACTTCAGTCTGTGCGAAGCGCAGACCCCCTGAGCGGAACAAAGACACAGAGAAGATTTCTCTGCGTCTTTGCGTCCTCTGCGCCCTTGCGCTGACTCTTGTATCTTTTGCTGAAGGCTGATCGCTGACCGCTTTTCGCCCGATTCGTTAAGAAATTTTAGCCCGAACGAGGAATTTGCTAAGATAGAAAGGCATTGCCTGCCCGGAATCGAGACCTGCCATGCCAAACAGCCAGCAAGAGCGAATCGACACCCTGCGCCGGCATATCGCTCCGATTACGCCGGAAGACACGATGAGCGAGGCGGCTCGCAAAACCCTGCTGCTCGACTTCATCCAAATGCTGGAGCACGAAGACGGCAGCCGGTCGGGTGAGGACATCGAGCACGTTCATGACATGCGCGTGGCGACGCGCCGGATGCGAAGCATCTTCCTGCTGCTGAACGAATACTTTAAGGCGAAGGCGATTGACCCCTTCCAGCGGCGGCTGCGAAAAATCGCGCGGGCGCTGGGCGGCGTGCGCGACCTCGACGTGATGCTCGACAACCTGAACCAGTTCCGCAGCACGCTCGCGGAAGCGGATCAGGCAGCCATGCAGGGCGCGGTCGATCAGCTTCAGAAGCGGCGGGACGCGGCGCGCGCCCACCTCGTCCGACTGCTGGATAAAAACGACTATCAGCGCTTCCTCGACAGCTTCGGTGAATTTTTGACGACGCCGGGAAACGGCGCGAAAGCAGCGCACGCCGAGGAGCCGGTACCCTCTGAAGTCCGTCACGTGCTGCCGGTGGAAATTTACACCCACCTCGCCGCCGTGCGCGCCTATGATCGCGCGGTCGACGAAGCGAATGTCGAGACGCTTCATCTGCTGCGAATTGAGTTTAAGCGGCTACGCTATCTGGTATCGATGTTTGAAGAGGTGTTGGGCAAATCGGGACCCGCCTTTGTCGAGGAGTTGAAGCTGATCCAGGATCACCTCGGCAAGCTGAATGATGCCGTCGTCGCCCAGGCAGCCCTGCGCGACCTGATGCCTCAACTGGACGCTCCTCAGCAAGCCGCCCTGGAAGCATACCTGACGCTGCTGGCAAACGACGCAGCGCGGCTTCACGCCACCTTCCCGGAAGCGTGGCGGCGCTTCAACACGCGCGCCGTACAGCGCCACATCGCGGCAGGCATCGCACGGCTCTAATTTGCTGTCTCTGTTCCTCTGTTGCTCTGCGTTAAGTTTTTGTCCCCGTTTTTAGCTGCAAGTTGACGGCTGACAGTTAAGGCTCGGTCGTCACGTGGATTTGCTCGCCCAGCGAATATCCATCGGCTTCAGACGCCTTCCCGTTGATCGTGAGCGGAACGCGCTCGCCCGTGACCGCGTTGTACATGCCGATCACCATCTGGTAATCGTCGCCGAGGGGCGTGTCCGGCTGCGTCAGCCGAAGCGCGCGCGGGTCGGTGATGAACTCCTTCGGCTCCCACACGCGCGTGGAATAGTAGCGCTGCCCATCTTCCGAGCGCGCGACCGGACCATCCCATGCTGCCAGCACGTTCCCGGCGCGGTCGCGCAGGTGAATGTAAATCGTGTAATCGTCCGGCGCGGGGGCGATGGCTTGCCAGTAAAGAGTCAGCGACAGCTCGCGCCCCTCCCAGAACGTGTTCCCACTGATACTGTGACCGAGAAATCGGGCGAAGTTCCCAAAGACCACGTCGCCGCGCGCGGGAACATGGATGGTTTCCGGCTTGACGAACCGATTATCGAGATGAAGCTCGTACACCTGATAGCGAAAGATGCCGTCGTCCATCCCCCACGCGGGGCGCATCACGTCCGCGCGATTCAGCGCCGACAACACCTGATTCTCGATCAGCGGCACGGTCTCATACGCGCCAACGCCTTCGGGCGCGCTGTCCACGAAATACACCACGCCCTCCAGCGCGTCGAACGTCGTCGGCGTGGTCTCAATCCGAATGTCGTCCAGCGGGAAGAAAAACGGCAGCCGCTTGACCCCCGGCGCAACGACCGTCAGCGGCGTCGTCTGTTCGCGCTTGTAAACCTCGAATCCTTCGACCACGTTCATCAGCG
This sequence comes from uncultured Chloroflexota bacterium, assembly GCA_937864975.1. Classification (GTDB taxonomy): domain Bacteria; phylum Chloroflexota; class Anaerolineae; order Aggregatilineales; family Phototrophicaceae; genus ZC4RG36. Next base: position 4,569 of record CALMDI010000553.1, read on the forward strand.
CCGCGTTGCCCGATTCGTAACGCGCGAAGTCATCCGGCAGCTTGTCCGTCCACAGCCAGTCCCACCCGGCGTTCGGGTCGTAGAGCGGGTTCGCAATCGCGGGCAGGCTGATGAGAACAATGGCAATCCGAACGGCAAGCCGCCGGGTCGTGGCGGCTGTCGGCTTGAGCCAATCCGCCAGAATCACCGCTGTCGGCAGCAGCAGCAGCGGCACAATCGCGAACGACAGGCGGTAATGATAACTATACGAAATGAACCACGTCACGAAGTACGGCGCGGCGAGCGCCAGCGCCCAGCCGACCCGCTCAGCCGCCGACCGCTGCTCCCGGTTCCAATGCCCTCGGATATGCCGCGCGAGAACGCTGTAGAGAATGCCGCCGCCAGCAGCAATCGCGATCCATTCCAGTGCGGTGATACGCCGTGGCGTGAAAATCGAAGGCAGCATGCCCAGCGCGATCAGAATCAGCCCGATGACCACGAGTGGGGCGTTAGGGTGGTTCCCTCTGGCTCCGAAAAACAGGTAAGCGAGCAGTACCAGCAGCGCCAGCAGGAGCCAGCCAAATTCCGCGCCGCTTTGCTGCGCCAGCGTCTGCCAGAACGGCGGCGGAAAATTGACGGCGGGATGACCGAGCAGGACATTCCTCACGTACCATACGCCGCCGAGCGGAAGCGCGGCAAGCCCGGTCAGCGCCGCAACCTCAAAGCGCGGCAGCCACGCCCGTACGTTCAATCGCACGCGGACAAGCTCCAGTATCAGCAGAAGAATCACGCCGAAAACGAACGCTCCCGCGGTGGGCTTCGTCCACAGGGCGACGCCCAGCACCAGCCCCGCGAGCAGCGTGTAGTGACGGCGCGGCGCTTGCCCTGTCCATGCCATCAGGAAGAACGCCGACGCCAGCGTGAACGAAAACGTCAGCGGAATTTCCAGGTCGCCGAATCGCGACCACTCGCCCACGTGTGGATACAACGCCCACAGCGCCGCCGCGAAAATGCCGGTTCGACGGTTGAACAGCCGCGAGCCGAGAACGTACGTCGCCAGAATGCTGCCCACATGCAGGAAGATGAGTCCGGCGCGCGCGGCGTGGTCGTCAATGCCGCCGACGGCAAGCTGCGCGTAGGTGAATTGCAGCGGAAGAAACTGCGGGTAATAACCAATCGTCGTGGGAATAGAGCCGAACAGCGCATACAGCCTGCCCTCGTAGCCGTAAACCCACAAAGCATCGTAGGCTGTGAACGTCCAGTAGGCGATGCCAAGCCAGCGAACGACGATGGCAGCGGCGATGAGCGCGATCAGCAGTTTTTCGATGGCGTCCAGCGGCGTTCGCGCGTCAGGGGGCGGCAGCGACGCACGTCTGCGCCGCCACGCCAGCGCCCCGCCGAGCGCCGCCAGCACGACCGTTCCGCCAAAGACAAGATCGAACCGCAAGAGCGGGTTGGACGCCGTGCCGAGCGTGCCCAACGCAAACATCCACGCCGTCAGCAGCGCGGGACCCAGCGCCAGCGACAGGCAGGCGACGAGGGCGCGGTCGCGCCAGTCCTTGCGCGGCAATACCGCCAGCGCCCAGGGCAAACCGAGACCGAGGAACACCCACAAAAATGCAGGGGTCGCCGCCAGCGTCGAGGTGAGCCAGTAAGGCATTAGCGAGGGGGGTTAGCGTGCTTTGATGGCTTGAACAAGCTGGACAACGCCAGACGCGGCAAACAAGCCAATGACCGGGTAAACCGGCAAATAGTAGCGCTGCCATTCCAGCGGCGTCAAGAGCAGCGTCGTCCCGACGATCACCAGCGCCCACGCGCCAATCAACCAGCGTACAGAGGTCTGAATGCGCGGGTTCCGCGCGAAGCGCCACGCCCCATTGCCGACGAGCGCCAGCAGGATCACCGCGCCAATAACCGAGCCTCCAATGCTGATCCCCCGCCACGGCGACGCCTCATACGCCGCGACCGGGTCGGCAATCCAGGCACTGAAACGCGGGTCTTCGTAATAGACAGGCGAGGCGATCAATACCTGCCGAAAAAACCCGGCAAGCTGGTCGAGGCGCTTTGCGTAGCCACCAAACGCATTGACCTGTCCTTCGAGCAAGTCCGTTCGCAGGCTTAAAATCCTGTCCACGTGTCCGACCGGATTGCTCCCCCACCAGACCGGATTGAGCGCGTAAAATACGACGCCTAGCAGAACCGCTGCCAGCACAAGCCGAAGCACGAGCGAAGCGGGTTGCAAGTCGGACTTGCGCGCAGCCCACCGGGAGAGCGGAAACAGCAAACATACGACGAACACCGCCGCGACGGTAAACAGGTTTGTGTGCTTTGCCGCGACCGCGAAGCCGCCGACCACGCCCAGCAGCGCTGCCGCCCACCACGACGGTCGCCGCAGGAAAAGGATGCCCGCGATTAAAAGGGCTAATCCAAACAGAAACGTTGCGCTTTCCATCATCGCCCGGCGACCGTTGAGCAGGATCGCCGGGTGCAGCGCGTAGTAGAGACTGGCTAGATACGCCTCCCCTCGCCCGCCGATCATCCGACACAGGACAAAATAGACGATGACGCTTCCTGCGAGCAGCAGCGCCGATGCGTAACGCGCTGCCAGCAGCATTCCGGCGGGCGGCGCGTGCCCGGTGCTCATGTTGTAATCCCAATCCGCGCCCCAGTCCCACTGCTCGTTGACGTCCGCCAGCGTATACCCCGCCAGATGCCACGCCAAGCCGTAGG
>CALMDI010000554.1 GCA_937864975.1 uncultured Chloroflexota bacterium
CGACGACAATCCGCTGGCGGGCATGAAAGCGGCGCTTGACCGCCTCGACCCGAACAGAGAGCCGATTGCGGCGGAACAGGCGATTACGGCGTTGGAAGCGCTGCGCGCCTACACGATGGGCGGCGCGATTGCGAGCGGCGACGCCGATAATCGCGGCAGTATCGCCCCCGGCAAATGGGCAGACCTGATCGTGCTGAGCGATGATCCGCTCCGAGTGCCGCCGGAAATGCTGTTAGAATTAAAAGTAGCGCGGACGTATGTCGGCGGCGAGCTGGTTTACGAGCGATAGACGATGGCAGACGTAACCTTTGACGAAGTCGTCAGGCTGGCGGATCAATTGTCGCTGGTCGATAAACGGGTATTGATAGCGCACCTTCAAAACTCGCTCCCCCATGAACAGGGGATTGATGTGACGCGGGAAGGCTTAATCGCCGAACTGGAACAACTGCGAACGGCGGGCGCTTTCGATCATGCCGAAAGTCTCTATGGAAAATTTGCCAATCCGAACATTGATCTCAGCGAAGAAGAACTGCACGCCTATCTTCACCAGGTAGCGAGCGAATGGGAAGAGGAGATGAATGAATTCTTGAGTGACACTTGAGCTTGTCCCCGTTCCCCTAGCCTTGTCCTTCCTCACTTAGCTTATCCACCTTTAAGTTGTCGCCTCTTTGTAACACGCTTTGCTATAATCGCGGCAGGAGGCTGAACTATGGCAAAGCGCAAAAGGACGACGGTGGCTGATATTCCAAACTTCAAAATCCCTTTCGGCGGTCGCATGTTGATTCTCGGCAGCGGCTCGGTTTCACAGTGCTTTCAGCCGCTGGTGCTGCGGCACTTCGATATGGACTTCTCCCGGCTCACGGTGATGGATTTTGAAGACCTGCGCCACACCGTCTCCGACACGCTGGAAGCAGGCGCGACTTATCTCCGAGATCGACTCACTCCTTTCAACCTGTCGGAGAAGCTCAGCCAGCTCCTGGGAGCGGGCGATCTGCTGGTCGATCTCGCGTGGAACATTGATACCGGCGAGATCGTTCAATGGTGTCACGATCACGGCGTCCTCTACATCAATACCTCGGTCGAATTGTGGGATCCGTATGACATCAGCGTGCCCCCGACCGAACGCACGCTCTACGTCCGGCACATGGCGCTGCGGAAGCGCGCCAGCGCGTGGCGCACGCCGGGACCGACCGCGGTGGTCGAGCACGGCGCGAATCCCGGTCTGGTCAGCCATTGGACGAAGGTCGGGCTGATCGATATGGCGCGAATGCTGCTCCGGCGCGGCTTCCATCCGGGGCGCGACCTGGCGGGCGGGCGCTGGGATGCGCTGGAACGCACGCTGGAAAATCGAGATTATGCGCGGCTGGCAATGCTGACGGGAACCAAAGTCATCCATATTTCCGAACGCGATTCTCAGATCGCCAGCACGCCCAAGCGCGTCGACGAATTCGTGAACA
>CALMDI010000555.1 GCA_937864975.1 uncultured Chloroflexota bacterium
CGCCGTGTGGTTCAGGTCATCAGCCGCCGCACCAAAAATAACCCGGTGCTCATCGGCGAAGCGGGTGTCGGCAAAACCGCGATTGTCGAAGGCTTGGCGCAGCGCATCGTCAACGGCGACGTGCCGGAAGGCTTGCGAAACAAGCAGATCATCGCCCTCGACATCGGCTCTCTGCTCGCGGGCGCCAAGTTCCGCGGCGAGTTCGAGGAACGTCTCAAAGCCGTCCTCAAGGAAGTCTCCGACAGCAGCGGGCGCGTGATCTTGTTTCTGGATGAGTTGCACACGATTGTCGGCGCGGGCGCTGCCGAGGGCGCGGTCGACGCCAGCAACATGCTCAAGCCCATGCTGGCGCGCGGCGAGCTTCGCATGATCGGCGCGACGACGCTGGACGAATACCGCAAATATATCGAGAAAGACGCCGCGCTGGAACGGCGCTTCCAGCCGGTGTTCGTGGACGAGCCGAGCGTCGAAGACACGATCAGCATTCTGCGCGGCTTGAAAGAACGCTATGAAGTGCATCACGGCGTGCGTATTCAGGACAGCGCCGTCATCGCGGCGGCAACCCTCAGCGACCGCTACCTGCCCGACCGCCAGCTTCCCGACAAGGCGATTGACCTGATCGACGAGGCGGCGGCGCGGCTGAAGATGGAAATCGACTCCAAGCCGCAGGTGCTCGACAACGTCGAACGCCAGATCATGCAGCTTGAGATTGAGCGCGAAGCCCTGAAGAAGGAGCGCGACCGCGCTTCGCAGCAGCGTCTTGAACAGATTGAGTCCGAAATCGCCAACCTTCGCGAAACGCACAACGCGCTGATCGCGCGCTGGCAGAAGGAACGAGACGCCATTCAGGCGATTCGCGACACAAAAGCAAAGCTGGACGAAGCCAGGGTGCAGCTTGAGCAGGCAGAGCGCCGCGCCGATCTTGAAGCGGCGGCGCGCCTGCGCTATGGCACGCTGCCGGAACTCGACAAGCAGCTCACCGAACAGGAGCAGGCGCTTGCCCAGATGCATCAGGATGGTTCCACCATGCTGCGCGAGGAAGTCGACGCGGACACGATTGCCGACGTCGTCTCTCGCTGGACAGGAATCCCGGTTTCGCGGCTGCTCGAAGGCGAAGTGGAAAAACTCCTGACGATGGAGCAGCGCCTGCACGAGCGCGTTGTCGGTCAGGAAGACGCGGTGCGCGCCGTCGCCGCCGCGGTTCGCCGGGCGCGCGCCGGTCTGCAAGACCCGAACCGTCCGCTCGGTACGTTCCTTTTCCTGGGACCTACGGGCGTCGGCAAGACCGAGCTTGCCCGCGCCCTGGCGGAATTCCTGTTTGACGACGAACACGCCGTCGTCCGCATCGACATGAGCGAGTACGGCGAGCGGCACAGCGTCGCCCGTTTGATCGGCGCGCCGCCCGGTTACGTCGGCTACGAGGAAGGCGGGCAGCTTACGGAAGCGGTTCGCCGCCGTCCGTACTCGGTCGTCCTGCTGGACGAAATCGAGAAAGCGCATCCCGAAGTCTTCAACGTTTTCCTGCAGGTGTTCGACGACGGTCGCCTGACCGACGGGCAGGGGCGCACGGTCGTGTTTACCAACACCGTCATCATCATGACCAGCAACGTCGGCTCGCACATCATCAAGCAGTTGGGACCCAACGCAGACCAGAAAGAGCTGCGTAACTCGGTCATGGCGGAGTTGGATCGCCAGTTCCGACCGGAGTTCCTGAACCGCATTGATGAGATCATCGTGTTCAAGAACCTCACGCAGGAGGATATTGTCCGCATCGTGGACATTCAACTGCGCCGCCTTCAGAACATGCTGCGCGACCGTCACATCGTCCTGGAAGTGACGCCCGACGCGAAGCGCTTCCTGGCGGAGCGCGGCTACGACCCGGTCTTCGGCGCGCGTCCGCTCAAGCGAGCCATCCAGCGCGAGCTTCAGGACCCGCTGGCGCTCTACATCCTCGAAGGGCAGGTCGGCGAAGGCTCGCGCGTCCTCGTGGATGTCGCGCCCGACGGCGAGCACGTGACGTTCGAGACGATGCTGCAAGGACAGCCCGCGTGAACCCCGCCCCTACGCTTGGGGTCTCACTGGCGCTCGACTACGGTCGCCGTTGGCGACCCCCGGCAGCCTGCCCTGACTTCAGGGAGGGGAAGTTGAAAAGGTCGCTCTTAGGCGCCTCCCTCCCCGAAATCGGGGAGGGAGGCGGAGGGTGGGGTTGGCGTTAAGCACCACCCTTCCTTAAATCAAGGTAAAGGAGTTTCAGTCATGGGTATTCTCGACTTTATCATCCTCGCCATCATCGCGGCGATAGCGGGCGCCATTGGACAGGCGCTGGCGGGTTACTCGCTCGGCGGTTGCCTGATCTCGGCGGTGGTCGGGTACATCGGCGCGCTCATCGGCTTCTGGCTCTCGCGGCAGTTAGGCTTGCCGGAGCCGTTCGTCATTGTCGTCGGCGATCAACCCTTTCCTGTCCTCTGGTCAATCATTGGCTCGCTCATTCTGTCGCTCATTATCGGGCTGCTGTCGCGCCGTCGAACGCTGGTCGATTACTAAGCTTCGAGCGCGAAAACCGACTAAAAACGGGCGACTCTGGTTGGAGTCGCCCGTTCTTTTTGGACGCCTTCATGCTAAAATAGTCGCTCATTTGTTCCAGTTTCTCGGTGAAAACTATGACTCCAATAATCCAACCGAACGCGATACAGCCGAGCATCGGCGCAAGCGCGTTAACCTACGTCGAAGCCAAAAGCATCCTGACCAAGCCCGCGGGCTACGCCGACTTCTTCGATTACTCCCTGAATCCCTATTCGGGCTGCACGTTCGGTTGCAGCTACTGCTATGCCGCCTACTTCGCGCGCTCCGACGACCTCAAACAGACCTGGGGACAGTGGGTGCACGTTAAAGAGAACGCGCTCGACCTGCTCAAACGGCGTCGCAAAAAGCCGCTTACCGGCAAGACGATTTACATGAGCACGGTGACCGACCCCTACCAGCCGGTTGAGAAAGACCTCGAACTGACCCGCGCGCTCCTCGAAGAACTCTACACGCATCACCAACCGAGGCTCGTCGTGCAAACGCGCAGCCCGCTCGTCACGCGCGACATCGACCTCTTTCAGCAGTTCGACCACATCCAGGTCAACATGACCGTGACAACCGACGACGATAGCATCCGCAAACAGTTTGAGCCGCGCTGCTCGTCCATTGACCAGCGGCTGGATGCGATTACCCGCGTCCACGAAGCGGGCATTCCAACCGCAATCACGATGACGCCCCTGCTGCCCGTGCGCGACCCGCGGCGATTTGCCGGGCGGCTTCTGGAAACGGGCGTTCCCCACTTTGCTATTCAGCCATTCCACCCGGCGAACATGCGCTTTATGTCGAGCACGCCCCAGCACGTACAGACGCTAACGAAGAAAATGGGCTGGAACTTCGCCCGTTACGACGAGGTTTATCAGATTTTGCGTGACGCGCTGCCCAGCATGATTGAGGGAAAGCAAGGCTTCATCCCGAAGTGGAAGTCGTAAGCAGCCTCCACCGATACGGCAGGTAAGTCTGACTTATGGCGACACGCCAACAAAGCGAGAAACGCTTCGAGCATTTGGTCGATCTCGCGGATGGCGGTCGGCGCTATTGGTACGATGTATCCGGCGCGGAACGCGGCTTTGCCCGTTACATCAAGATCGTCGATATGAATGAAAACACGGTTATCATTGATACAGGAAATCTACACTGATCAGGGCGAATTAATTGAAGTTCACCAGAAGTATCCGTTCGACAGCGGACACCAATCGATAAAGCCGGATTAGAATTGCAGACCATAATGCACGAAACGGTAGCCCGAAAAATCCTTGATTATCTGAACGGTGACATCCTGCTGCTCGACCTCGTTCACTGGTCGGAAGATACGCTCGCGCTACTACTGAATAGCGATGACGACGTGTCAAACGAGCCGGCACTTCTTCATATCCTCGGTTATATCGGCGCGGGCGACAGTGGTGACTTCCCCCTGACGTGGGAAATCCTGTCCCAATTCCTGGAGCAGCTTGGAGTTCGTGTGCGCGTGACCGCCGAAACGGTGTGAAGCGTCTTTGCCTTACCGCCGCAATACA
>CALMDI010000556.1 GCA_937864975.1 uncultured Chloroflexota bacterium
AGCCGGTCAGTCTGCGATTTCGCGGAGGCGGAAGGGCTAGACTTGTCGCTGGTGAGGCGCGTCGATCATCCCTATCGCCGTGTCACCACCGCGCTGCCGCTGCACGGCGAGCGCGCCTTCGTCACATTCACCGACCCCGACGCGCCCGACCTTCACGACCACTGGTTCCGCGTCATCGAAGACAGCGAGTTTAAGCACCTGCACATCGGCAGCCTGGACTCGCTGGAACAACTTCAGCGCCTGATCGACGCGGCGCGCGCCCAAGGCGCGACCGTCTCAATAGACTGTCAGGATGGACCGCATCTCGCCTCGCCCTCGGAGTTTCTGAAACGCCTGAGTCTGGTCGATATCTTCATGCCCAACGCGCGCGAAGCGAAGCTTCTCACCGGGACGACGCGCGTGGACGCTGCCCTGGAACGCCTGTCCGCGATGGTCAATCTGGTCGTGCTCAAGAACGGCAAGCTCGGCGCTCGTGCCGCGCGCGATGGCGAGGTCATTCATGTGCCGTCCATCGACGCCGGGAAAGTGGTTGATACCACGGGCGCGGGCGACTGCTTCAACGCCGGATTCCTCTACGGCTACATCGTCGAGCGCGCCCCGCTGGACGTGTGCCTGCGCTACGGCAACATCTGCGGCGGCTTGTCCGTGACCAGCGTGGGCGGGGCGACCGCCGCGCCGAAGCGCGACGAACTGATGGCGTGGGCGGTCAATGAAACCGCCGGATAACGCTTCAACCGAGCGGGACGTTCGCAGTCAATGTCTTTTGCTGATAGCCGCCTGTGACAATCGCTGAGCCATGACCAACCCACGCGAGAGCGCGCCTTCCGAGCAAATTTATCATTCGGACGACACGATCACGATCACCAATAAGGTGGTCGAAATCGGGAGCGTGACCTACGCGCTGGCGCACATCACGTCGCTGCGTACCGGGCGCGTCTCTCCCGACCGATTTGGGATCGGCTTGGTTGGCTTCATCATCGGGCTGCTGGTCGGCGTGCTGGTCTATTTCGGATTGCAGATGGTATTCGGAGAGGCTGATTTCCTGCTGCTGGTGATCCCGTTCGTCGGGATCATCGGTTTTGTCTACGCCGCCATGAGCCAGAAAGATCGCTACCGACTACTCATTCACCTCGCGTCCGGCGAAACCGACTCGGTCGTGTCCGGCGACGTGGTCTACATCCAGTATCTTCACGACCATTTGCACAAGGCGCTTCTAGAATTCTATTAGCCCCGTTACGTTCTCGTTTCAGTTGGACGCCTATCTTTGGATGTTGATGATCTTCCTCGGCAAGATGGTCGTCTATTTCCGCGCGATGAGCAAGCCGCTGCCTGAGCAGGTCGAAAAATGGATTGGCTAAATCAGCGTTGAGTGACAAGCAAAACGTAACGAGGCGATCTGACCACTGCTTTTTACTTGTCACTTTTTACTTGTTACTTCTTAATTAAAGCGCCTTGTCCGCCCGCACAATCGGCTCGCCTTCCACGGGACGCACGCTAAAGCCCAGGTCTTCGCTCAGGCGGATCATGTCGGCGTTGTCTGCAAGCACGTTGCCGCGAATCTGCCGGATGCCCATGTCACGCCCGATGTCGAGCAGCCGCCGCAGCAGTTCACGCCCCAACCCCTGTCCCTGAAATTCGTCGCTGATGACGATGGCAAAATCTGCCACGTCCGCGTTCCGGTGGCGGCTCAGCCGCGCCACGCCGATGATCTCCGGCTCGCCCGTTTCGTCGCGGTGAACCGCAACCAGCGCCATTTCGCGGTCATAGTCGATGAAGCACAGCCGCGCCAGCCGTTCGTGCGCCACGCGCTGGCTCAGGTTCACGTCTTTCAGATAGCGCAGATACACCGTGCGCGGGGACAGCCGTTCGTGAAAGCGCACCAGCAGCGGCTCATCTTCGGGTCGGATCGGGCGAATCAGCACCTCTCTGCCGTCGCGCATCGTCCAGCGGCTCACGTACTGCACCGGATACGGGCGGATCGCCGGGCGCGGCAGTTGGTCGCGAGTCAACTTGGGATCGTGCAGCACGACTCGCGCGTCCAGCGCGATGAGCCGAGTATCCGATGCCAGCAGCGGGTTGATGTCGATCTCCTTAATCCACGGCTGTTCGACCACAAGCTGGCTGAAACGCACCATTAACCGTTCCAGCGCGCTCAGGTCGACCGGGGGGCGACCGCGCACGCCTTGCAGCGCTGTGTAAATCTTCGTCTGCTCCATCATGCGCCGCGCCAGCGTGGTATTCAGCGGCGGCAAGCCGAGCGCCCGGTCTTTGAAAACCTCCACCAGCTGCCCGCCCGTGCCAAACAGCAGCACCGGACCAAACTGGGGATCGATGCTGCTGCCGAGGATGATCTCGTAGCCCTCAAGCTTCACCATCGGCTGCACGGTGACCGCCTGAAAATGGTCTGCGCCGACCTTATCGGCAACCGACCGTTCGATGCGTCGGTACGCCTCGCGCACGTCGTCCGCCGTCGCCAGGTTCAACTGCACGCCGCCGACGTCGGTCTTGTGTGTGATCGTCTCGGAGTTGAGCTTGAGGACGACCGGATAGCCGAAGCCCTCCGCGGCGCTCACGGCATCGTCGGCGCTGCGCGCCAGCACCGTATCCACGGTCGGAATGAAGTAGGCGGCAAGCACCTGCTTCGATTCATATTCGGTCAGGATCGTGCGCCCCGTGGCGCGCACCCGCTCGATAATCGCTTCGACCTGCTTGCGCGCCGGGGTGTGATCGTCGTCGTCGGCGGGCAGGGCGGGGGTTTCGTAAAGCAGGCGCAGGTTGTCGGTGTAGCGCCACATGTATTCGAACATACGCGCCGCGGTGTCGGGATAGTCAAAGGTAGGAATGTTGGCGCGGTTCAATATCGATATCCCCGTGGCGACCTGCGCGCCGCCCATCCAGCTTGCCAGCAGCGGCTTCTCGCCAAGCTGCGCGTAAGGGCGCAGACGCTCGGCGGTGCGCGTGGCATCGGTCATGGCTTGCGGCGTGACGATGACCAGCAAGCCGTCGCTGTTGGGGTCTTTGGCGACGATCTCCAGCGTCTGGCGATAGCGCTCTTCGTCGGCGTCGCCGAGGATGTCCACCGGGTTTCCGTGGCTCCAGTGTTCGGGCAGGATTTTGTTCAGCGCCTCAACCGTTTCTGGCGCGACCTCGGCAAGCTGTCCGCCCTGCAAAATCAGCGCGTCGGTTGCCAGCACGCCGGGACCGCCCGCGTTGGTCACAATCGCCAGCCGGGGACCTTTCGGGCGCGGCTGCTTCGACAGCACTTCCGACATGTGAAACAGGTCGGAAATTCGCTCGACGCGCAGAACTCCGCTGCGGCTGAAGGCGGCGTCGAGCACTTCGTCGCTGCCGGTCAGCGAGCCGGTGTGCGAGGCGGCGGCTTGCGCGGCGGCGGCGGTGCGTCCCGCTTTGATCAGGATGATCGGCTTGCTCAGCGCGACCTCGCGCGCGGCGGACAGAAATGATTCGGCGTCGCCCACCGACTCCATGTAAATCACAATGCTGTGCGTTTGCGGGTCGTCGCCCAGGTAATAAATCAGGTCGCCCCAGCCCACGTCGAGCATCGAGCCATTCGAGACAAACGCGCTGAAGCCGACATTTTCCTCGAAGCTCCAGTCCAGAATTGCCGTTAGCAGCGCGCCGCTCTGGCTGATAAAGCCGACGTTACCGGGACGCGCCATCGCGCTGGCGAACGTCGCGTTCAGCCCGTACAGCGGGCGCATGACGCCCAGGCAGTTCGGACCGATAATCCGCATGTTGCCGCGCCGCGCCTCTTCCAACACCTGCCGTTCCAGCTCGACGCCCGCCGCGCCGCGTTCCTTGAAGCCGGCGGAAATTACAATCGCGCCCCGCACACCTGCCGCCACGCACTCGCGAATTACGCCCGGCACCGTCACCGCGGGAGTCGCGATCACCGCAAGATCGACTCGTTCCGGCACGGCGGCGATGTTCGGATAGGCTTTGATGCCGAGGATGCTGGCGCGCGCCGGATTGACCGGGAACACCGTGCCGCCGAACGGATTACTGATCAGGTTCCAGAGGATCGTCCGTCCGACGCTGCCGGCGCGCTCCGTCGCGCCGATCACGGCGACGTTGCGAGGCTCGAAAATCGCGTCCAGTCCGCCGGGCGCGTCCTGAGTGCCGTCAAAAGGCGTCAACAGGTTGGTTGTGTCCATCGAAGTCACATCCTCTCAGATCGCCGGCGGGCAGCCGGGTGTAAATTCCGTCCGTAATAATGCCGGCGGATTGTGCCACACTTTCACCTATCCAACAACGAGCCATAAGGACACCAAACTGTAAACACCCTCTGTTTCTCTGTCCCTCTGTTGCTCTGTGTTAACTCCTTTGTATTTTCTTTGTGCCCTTTGTGCCTTTGCCTTAACTCTTTACTTTCCCCTTGCTGCCATATGCGAATCTACCTGAACCGAGTTACGATTTCCGCGTCTCAGAAGGGAGCCTGTGTTGAAGGTCGAAGAAATAACCGCCGCTGCCCCGGTCGATGCCCTGCCAGACGCGGCGCGTGACCAGCTTGCGACAGTTGTTGACCCCGTTCTTGACTCCGTCACGCCCGCTCTCGCGCTGACTGTAATCCACCGCGGCGAAGTGCTTTTGAATCGAGTGTGGGGCTGGATCGACCCGGACACGCGGCAGATTGCCGCCACGCCCGACACGCGCTTCGACCTCGCGTCCGTCACCAAGATGTTTACGACGACCGCGTTTCTGGCGCAGGTCAGCGAAGGCAAGGTCGGGCTGGATGACCCGCTGGCGTCAGTCGTGCCTGAATTCGCCGCGTCCGGCGCGCGCCCCGTCGAAGGCGGGCAAGACCCACACTCCAGGTCGCGCCTGCCAGTCGAGGACGGATACGAGGGTCGCGAGATTGACCCCCGCAGCGTCACGTTTCGCCAGTTGCTCACTCACACATCCGGGCTGGCGCCGTGGCGCGACGTCTATAACGCGGCGGGTGCCGCGCCGGTGGCTCCCGGCGGGTCCGAACCCGTCGCGCGCGCCGAACGCTGGCGCAGGGCGCTCGAAGCTGTCTGCCGCTATCCCTTCGTCGGCGTGCCCGGTGATCGCATCCGTTACAGCGACCTCGGCTTGATGCTGTTAGGAGAGAGCGTGGCGCGTCTGGACGGCAAACCGGGCAGGCTGGACGAGGTCATCGCCGCGCGTGTCACACAGCCCCTGAATTTGCAGACCGTCATGTTCAACCCGCTCCAGCATGGCGTCGCTCGCGAGAAAATCGCGCCCACCGAAGACGACCCGAACTGGCGTCGCCGCCGCGTGTGGGGCGAAGTCCACGACGAGAACGCCTGCGGCTTGGGCGGCGTCGCCGGGCACGCGGGCTTGTTTGGCGCGGCGCGCGACATCGCGGCGTTCGGGCAGGCGTGGCTCGCGCACGATTCGCGTCTCGGCATCGCGCCCGCGCTCATGGACGAAGCGGTGTGTCCCCACGTCGAAACCGACGGAATCCGCCGCGGCTTGGGCTGGCTGCTGGTCGCGCGTGAGGATTCGTCGGCGGGCGACCGCTTCAGCCCCAACGCTTTTGGACACACAGGCTTCACCGGAACATCACTCTGGATTGACCCCGAACGCCGGTTGGTGGTCGCCTGCCTCACCAACAGCGTCTATCCCGGTCGCCTGCTCCCCGGCACGCATGAATTCCGCCGCACGGTGCATACGGCGCTGGCGGACATTGCCGACGCGCGATGACGGCTTACGTCGCGGGCATCGACGGCGGCGGCTCATCGGTTCGAGTCGCGCTGCTGGACGACCGGCGAAACCTGCTGGCGGAATCGCGCGGCGAGACGGTCAATCCGAGCGTCGTCGGGCTTGAAATCGCCGCCTCGCGCATTCATGCCGCGCTCTTCGCCGCGCTTGAAGCGGCGGGATTGCAGCCGAATGAGGTCATCGCGGCGGGTATTGGCGTGGCGGGCGCGTCGGCATCCCACTCGGCGGGTTGGCTGCGCGACGTCGTGCATACCGTCTTGCCACAAGCCCGTGTTATTCCCGCGAGCGATTACGAAATCGCCCTCGTCGGCGCGCATGGCGAGCGGCGCGGCGTGCTGGTGCTGGCAGGGACGGGCAGCCTCGCCTATGGCATTAACGACACAGGCGACTCGGCGCTCGTCGGCGGTTGGGGCTATCTGCTAGGCGACGAAGGCGGCGGCTACTGGATCGGTCTGGAAGGCTTGCGCGCGGCAATCGCGGCGGTCGAAGGACGCGACAGTCACACCGTGCTTGTGGAGTCGCTGCTCGACGCGCTCAAACTGGAAATCCCGCGCGCCCTCATTCCCTGGCTGTATAGAGCGGAACAGCCGCGCACTCGCGACATTGCGGCGCTCGCACCTGTCGTGTTTGCCGCTGCGTCCGGCGGCGACTCCGTGGCGCAAGCCATTGTCGAGCGCGGCGCGGACGCGCTGGCGGCGTGCGCTCAGGCGGTCATTCGCCAGTTGAGGTTGCCATCGCCTGCCATCGCCTTCACGGGCGGGCTGCTCGAAGCAGACAATCCGCTCAGTCGGGCGCTCTGCCGCCGTCTGAATCTGGATGCACTGCCCGTTCCCCGCTTTTCCGCGGTCATCGGCGCCGCGCTTCTTGCGCTGGAAGCCGCGCGGGAATAATCGCTTGTACGCCTGATTGTGGTACACTCCGCCTCATGCAAACCGAATCCCGAAACCCACGCAGCCAGAATATCGACCGCCTCCCGACCGAGGCGATTCTTCGCGTCATGAACGACGAAGATGCCTCCGTTGCCGCGGCGGTGCGCCGCGCCCTGCCGCAGATCGCGCGCGCCGTCGATGTCATCGTAGAGCGCTTGCGCCGCGGCGGGCGTCTGATATACGTCGGCGCGGGCACGAGCGGCAGGCTGGCGGTGCTCGACGCCGCCGAGTGTGTGCCGACCTTCAGCGTCGAGCCTGAGCTTGTTCAGGCGGTGCTTGCGGGCGGCGACGGCGCGTTTATCCACAGTGTGGAAGGCGCGGAAGACAGCCGCGAGCAGGGACGCGACGATATACTCGCGCGCGGGCTGACCGCGAATGATGTCGTGGTGGGCATCGCCGCCAGCGGGCGCACGCCCTACGTCGCCTCCGCGCTGGAGACGGCGAAGGAAATCGGCGCGGCGACCATTGCCATCTCGTGCAACGACCCCGCGCCCATTCTGGAGATTGCCGACGTGCCGGTTGCCGCCGTCGTCGGTCCCGAAGTGCTGGCAGGTTCGACCCGCCTCAAGGCGGGGACAGCGCAAAAACTGATCCTCAATATGCTCAGCACCGCGACGATGATGAAGCTCGGCAAGACCTACGGCAATCGCATGGTCGACGTCAAAGTGACCAACATGAAGCTGGCAGGGCGCGCGCGCGGGCTGATTTCCGACATTACCGGCGTCGACGACGCGACGGCGGCTTACCTGCTGTCCGACGCGAACAACGAGGTCAAGACCGCCATCGTCATGCAGCAGCGCGGCGTCACGGCGGGCGAAGCCCGCGACCTCCTGGCGCGTGCGGGCGGCAGGCTGGCGGACGTGATCGGGGAAAGCGAGGCGTAGATGACCACGGTGTCACAGCTCGAAAGCGAGATTTTCCAGCAGCCCGACCTGCTGGCGCGCCTGCTCCGTGAGGAGCGCCAGACGGTGATGCGGATTGTTGAGACCATCCGCCAGCGCGCGCCGCGGTTCGTCGTGCTCGTCGCCCGCGGCTCGTCCGATAACGCGGCGCGCTACGGGCAGTACGTCTTCGGCGCGATCAATGGCTGGTCGGTCGCGCTTGCCACGCCCTCGCTCTTCACACTCTACGGCAAGCCGCCGAACATGGCGGACGCGCTGGTGATCGCCATCTCCCAGTCCGGGCAGTCGCCCGATATCGTCTCGGTGATCGCGTCCGGGCGCGAGCAGGGCGCGCTCACGATTGCCGTCACCAACGAGCCGGAGTCCCCGCTGGCAAACGCCGCGGAATACTGTCTCAATCTTCATGCCGGGCAGGAATTCAGTGTCGCCGCGACCAAGACTTACACGACCTCCCTCATGTCGCTGGCAATGCTGAGCGCCGCGCTTACGGGCGACTCTGACCGCTTTGCCGCGCTCGAAACGGTGCCATCATGGATTGAGCAGATTCTCGCCACCGCCGACGCGACCCTCAAGAGCGCGGAACGCTATCGCTATATGGATGCCTGCGTTGTCCTCAGCCGGGGTTATAACTACGCGACCGCCTTTGAAATTGCCCTGAAGCTTAAAGAACTCACCTATGTCCTCGCGGAGCCTTATTCCTCGGCGGATTTCAAGCATGGACCAGTGGCGCTGGTCGAATCGGGCTTTCCCGTTCTTGCGGTCATCCCCGAAGGCGTGGTCGAAAACGAACTGGTTGAATTTACCGACCGCCTCAAGGGACGCGGCGCGGAATTGATCGTCGCCTCTGCCAGCGCGCGGGCGCTCGCCGGTGCGGCAACACCGCTGCCCATCCCCAAAGGTGTTCCTGAATGGGTCTCGCCGCTGGTCTCCGTCGTGCCGGGACAGTTGTTCGCGCTGGGGCTGACGCTGGCAAAGGGCTACGACCCCGATAACCCGCGCGGTATCCGAAAAGTCACCCTTACTCAATAATTCCGGCGCGGCGTCCGTGAGAGTCACGGTATAAACCGAAATCCATAACCCTGGCGAAAACGTTATTGATTTAAACGCGCAACAATCAACCTGCGAAGCGTTGAACGGCGAAGGGAGCCTGTAATGCAGCTTGGATTTTACGGTCTCGGCAGGATGGGCGGCAATATGGTCAAGCGGATGCTCAAAGGCGGGCACGAGATCGTCGCCGCCAACCGCAGCCCGGAGCCGGTTCAGGAAGTCGCGGCGCTCGGCGCGATTCCCGCATCCTCGATAGAAGCGTTGGTCGGCAATCTCACCACGCCGCGCGTCGTCTGGCTCATGCTTCCGGCGGGCGAGCCAACCGAGCGCATGATCGAGAAGGTTGCCGGGCTGCTCTCCGAGGGCGATATTATCGTCGAGGGCGGCAACAGCAATTACAAAGACAGTATGCGCCGCGCGGCGATGCTCAAAGAGCGCGGCTTGCGCTTTGTCGACGTCGGCACCAGCGGCGGTATCTGGGGAATCACCGAAGGCTACAGCATGATGGTGGGCGGCGAGAAAGCCGCCGTCGATCACCTGCGCCCCGCGCTCGAAACCCTCGCGCCCGCGCCCGATCTCGGTTGGGGGCATGTCGGACCGAGCGGGGCGGGGCACTTCGTCAAAATGGTGCATAACGGCATCGAGTACGGCATGATGCAGGCGTTTGCCGAAGGCTTCGAGATTCT